>JAMOSZ010000113.1 GCA_027062625.1 Nautiliaceae bacterium | reverse complement strand
AAGATGAACTTCATATCCATCAAATTTCTTCCACCTGTTTTGATTTACTTCATTTACAAATGAGTGTGAAATAACTGCTATCTTACCAGTAGCACCCATTTTCTACTCTTTTAAAATTTTTAGGCTTCTCAATTGGTCTTATCCAATGTTTATTAAAAAGTCTTTTAAATTCATTTCTTTCATCCCATCTTTTACCTTTTATACCAAACAAAAGCTGAGTGCTACCTCCCATATGAATCGCCTTTTTTCCAAGGCTTTTAACAAAAGCCCCAAGAGGAAATCCATACGCCCCAGCTCCAATTATTGCTATATCAAAATCTCTTTTTTCAATTTCTTTTTTCATATATTCAAGTGCTTCAAACCAAGTTTTAAATCTCTCATCCCTATTTCCAGCAATTGTTTGTACAGCTTTTAAAACATCAAGTTCAAATTCTGGTAAAATCTTAGAATTTTTAAAAAGCAGTTCTCTTTTTTGATATTGTTTTTTTATACTTTCACTAAATGGATGAATTACTAAAACTTTTTTACCTTTTAGCGCTTCACTCCAAGGTTTTTCGGCAAAAAAGGGAGTATGAATTGCTCCTGATGTAACTAAAATTGCATCTTTTGCAAACTTTTTAACTACAAAATCTTCAAGAGGGTTATACCAAACTCCTAAAATATCCACTTTTTTTAAAGCTTCAATATATTCTCTTGCAAGTTTTTTTATATTCTCATTTGTTGGAGGGAAAAAACCGGTATTATTTTCAAGCATCTCTTTTATAACCTCAAAATCCCAATTACTAAGATAAAATTCAAGCATCCTCATCTCACCAGCTCCAAGTCTTCCGACAAATAAAGGCTTGTCTTTTTTTAAGGCATTAAAAATAACCTCACTCCCTTTTTCATTATCCAAAATTTCCCTTCCATAATTCATCAAAAACCCATCAAATCTTTTAGCAATTTTAGATTTAATACGTCTAAAATTAAAAATAAGCTTATTCAACTATTTTTCCTTTTTCAAGCTTTATAATTCTTGTGCATCTATCAAGAGTTGAGAGACGATGTGCTACTACAATCATTGTCTTATCTTTTCCTATTTTATAAATCTCATCCATTATTTTATTTTCAGTCTCATTATCAAGAGCACTCGTAGCCTCATCAAGTATTAAAATCTCAGGGTCATTATATAAAGCCCTTGCAATTGCAACTCTTTGCTTTTGCCCTCCACTAAGTTTTACCCCATTTTCTCCTACTTTTGTATAAATTCCTTCATGCTCTCTTTCAAGAAAATCAAGCAAATTTGCCATCTTTAAAGATTTTTTTACCTTCTCTTCATCAATCTCTTCTCCAAACGCCACATTTTCGGCAATTGTTCCCTCAAAAAGATAAATATGCTGAGGAATATAACCTATCTTTTTCCTCCAAGATTTCATATTTTTTTCGTTAAGCTCTTTTTCATCTATTAATATTTTACCATTTTTTGGCTTATAAAGTCCTATTATTAAATCAATAAGAGTAGATTTACCACTACCACTCTCACCAATAATTCCAACTTTTTCACCTTTTTTAATCGTTAAATTTATATCTTTTAAAATAGGCTTATTTTTTTTATATTCAAAGCTTACATTTTTTAGCTTTATCTCTTTTTTAAATTCAACCTCCTCATCTCCTAAATCCTCTGGTGCATAAAGCAAGTCTGAGTGGATTTTTTCTAACGCTTTTAGATGATAGAGGATATTATTGTATGAAGTATAAATTCTATTTACACTTGGCATAAGCCTGTAAAGTCCAAGCACAAACACACTCAAAATCGGCAAAGCCGCGGCTATGTTATGGCCAGCTTTAATTACTAAATAAACAATTATAAAAGCCACCAAAGAAAAACTAATAGCTTCTAAATAAAGTCTTGGCAAATGTCCAAAAGTAAGGCTTAAAATTTGGGCTTTTGTATATTCCTTGCTTGCTTTTTGAAACTCTTTTAATAATTCTTCTTCATTACCCTTTAATTTAATCATTTTAAAGTTTCCAAAACTAGCAAACATTACATCGTAAAACTTCTCTTGCATTTCATTTCTAACAACTCCTGCTTTTTTAACTCTTGGAGTTATTATTTTTTTTAAGATAAAAATATTTACCCCTAAAAACAAAGCCAAAAGTAAAGTCATCTTCCAATTTACATAAATAAGCATCAAAGTAATAAAAAACGCAACAAACACTTCACTCATTATAAACAAAAATAAAGACAAAATATAAACCAAATTATTAGCTTCATTTATGATAGTTTTTGTAAGTTCAGAAGATTTTCTTTCAATAAAATCAATATAATACATTTTAAGATAGTTTCTAAAAAGCCTATAAGCAAGCGTATAGTATCTGCCCTGCGAAAAGCGAGACAAAAGATAAAAATAACTAAAATTAATAACAGCCCTTAAAATATAAAAAACAATTAAAAACACCCCAAAAGCCACTACAAACTCCAAAGGAGAAGAAAATCCCAAAAAATGATAAAGAAAGGAAAAATATCTATTCTCAAAAATCTTATCAAAATCAGTAGCAATAGAGATAAAAGGCATAATAACGCCTATCCCAAAAAGTTCAATTAAAGAAACAAAAATAGAAAAAGTAGCCAAAAAAATCAAAAACTGTTTATCTCTTTTCGTAAGAAGATTTAAAAGCTTTTTAACAATCAACTTCAATTCCCTTTGCCCAGCTTGGTTTTATCCCAATTGGAGAGTATCTTTTTTCTTTAAATCCAAGCCAATATTTTGGAAAAAGCACTTCTTTTCTATTTTGCATCAGATATCCTCCCCAGTAACTAAACGTAGAATTTGACATAACCCCATATTCACATAATGTCATTAATGTAAAATCTGTATATAAGTCATTATTTGAATAGTAAGCGTTATTTAATTTAAAATTCTCCTTTACCCACTTAATATCATCGCTTAAAAATATAAAATAAGGGTCGTTTAACTTATTTTGAAAATATTCTATTCCTTTTTCATAATAACTCTTTGGCAAACTCCCCCCAAGATTTACATAATCTCCTCTTCTAATATGCACAAATACTAACTCTTTATCATTAAAAGGCTTTAAAATATCATTTGCTTTATCTAAATATTCACTTTTTATTTTAAGTTTTTCTTTTATCTTAGGTGAAAAAAACTTTTCTGATTGATAGTATCCAAAATTAATAATCACAGGATTTTTAAAAATCCCTTTTTTATAAACAATTTCTGGCAAATGAGTTTTATCAAACTTTTGTTCATAATATGGAAAAAACGGACTTATAGTTTTTAATAATACCCTGGCAATTCTATAAGCATTAAGCCCTTCAATATTAATAACGTCATCTTCAATTTCAAAAAGCTTAAGGATATCCTTCATTCTTATTGAAATGATTTTTTGAGGAGACGGGAAAAGAGTTTTTAAAAAAGCATACTGAAAAATCTGATTTCCAAGCCTTCCCCCTCCGTTAATTATTACAATACCACTCATAAACTTTTCTTATCCCTTCATTAAGCTCAACCTTATGCCTCCACCCAAGAGAGTGAAGCTTACTAACATCTGTAACTTTTCTCATCGTCCCATCTGGCTTATTTATGTTAAAGTAAAACTCTCCTTTATAGCCAATGATATCTCTTATCATCTCTGCAAGTTCTTTTATGCTTATATCTTTTCCGGTTCCAATATTTATATGTGTGTTTTTTATCTCTTTTGTTGTATATTGTGTTATATCACAACCTTTATTTACTCCAAACTGCTCACTTATTATATCTTTAAAATCTACATTTTCCATTAAAAAAACACACGCATCAGCCATATCATCACTATATAAAAACTCTCTTCTTGGCTTTCCACTTCCCCAAATTTCTACTTGATTTTTGGTAATTCCATATTTTTTTAGAATATTTAATATCTCTTCTTTACTTGCATTTCCATCAATTCCCTCAATTGGATTTTTATCTAAATTTTTTCTTATTTTATCAAAATTTTCTTCACTAAGAGCCTTTGCAAGATGTATTTTTCTAATAAGTGCCGGAAGAACATGTGATTTTTCAAGGTCAAAGTTGTCGTTTTCTCCATAAAGGTTTGTTGGCATTACCGAAATAAAATTTGTTCCATATTGAAGATTAAAACTCTCACACATTTTTATCCCTGCTATCTTTGCTATTGCATAAGGCTCATTTGTATATTCAAGCTCTCCTGTTAAAAGGTATTCCTCTTTTATAGGCTGAGGACAGTTTTTTGGATAAATACAGGTGCTGCCAAGAAACATCAGTTTTTTTACGTTATATTTATAAGCATAATAAATTACATTATTTTGAATTTGTAAGTTTTCATATATAAAATCTGCTCTATATTTATTATTTGCTACTATCCCTCCAACCTTTGCAGCTGCAAGAAAAACATACTCTGGCCTTACTTTTTCAAAAAATTTCTTTACATCATCTTGACTTGTTAAATCAAGTTTATGCCACTCAGTTTCATTATCAGTTGGCTTTTTATTATGATAAGTAGAAACTATATTTTTATACCCTTTTTCTTTTAGTTTCCTAATAATTGCACTACCTACAAGTCCAGTTCCACCAGCTACATAAATTTTTGAGTTTTTATCCATCCTATACTCCACAGCTTTTTGGTACTTCAAATCCACATTCTTTAAGCACAAGCTCTTTATAGTTTTCTTTTAAATCACTCTCTACCATCTCTTTTGTCATCTCTTCAAGAGTAATCTTTGGCTTCCATCCAAGTTTTTCTCTTGCCTTACTTGCATCTCCAAGAAGTAAATCAACTTCCGTTGGTCTAAAATATTTTGGGTCCACATTAATTATATCTTTTCCAATTAAACTTTTTGCATGCTTTATTATGCTCTCTATATGAGCTACATTTGCTTCTTTTAAAACTTCTTGCAATTTTTCTTCATCTATACTTTCTACTATCCCTTTTTCATCTACACCTTCACCTTCAAATACTATATTAAGCCCAAGATATTTTCCAGCTAATCTCGCAAACTCTCTAATTTCCGTTGTTCTACCTGTTGCTATTACCCAGTCTTCTGGTTTTTCGTATTGCAAAGTAAGCCACATGGCTTCACAATTACCAGATACAAATACTGAATCATTGCGTTTTGTTATAATAGATTTATTTTTTTCAGTTTCTATGCACCAGATATTTTCTTTAACTTTCTCTTTTTTTACATTTAATACAAAATTATGCGTGCTTTTTTTAGCTCTTGAAAAAACTTGTACTACCCACACTCCTGATTTTCTTTTATGTAATTTAGTTTTGTATCCTATTAAATTAGCAATATCCATAAAAGATTCTGCCAACTTTTTCCTTGATGAAATAAATTCCAAAGATCCCCAACATCCATCAGCATTCATCATTGATTTATAAAGAATTTCCAATTGTCTTTTAGAAAATTTATAAATAATAGAAGGAAGATTATGAATATCACATCCATCAAAATAGTCCAAAATTTTATCTCTGCTTTTACTATCAAAAATAAATTCCACTACTTCATCTTCTCTTTCTTTTTCTTTATATTTTAAATTCAATCTATTCAATATTTCCTTTAACTTATTATAATACTTTTTTTTAGACTGACTAACAGAGAGTTGCACACCTCTTCCTATCTTCTTAGAAACAGACAAATGCCCTTCTGTTACAAGATACCCAATTAAAGCCACCATATCATCCAAAATTTCAAAATCATCTCTTTCAATCCCATAAAATCCTGGAAAACAGAAATCATATTTAGTTCTTAACGATTTATCTTTTAACATTTCATACATCTCTTTTGCAGTTGATTCTTGCCACTCTAAGTCATTCCAACTCTTATATTTTTTAGTCTTTTTTTTATAAAAAATACGATGATTCTCTGAACACCTAAAATATACTCCATTTCCTTCAAAAATATACATATCCCCTTCATATTCAATATCATAAATTTTTATTACTTTATCCTCCTCCCATATATTTTTTTCTTTATTAAAATTAATTATTATATCTCCTACTTTTATTTCTTCTCTTTTTTTATACCCTTCAAGGGTAAGAAGCTCTGTATCCAAATCTATACAATAATCTTTTGCATGGCCCCAGTCTCTTTTTGCACTAAGATTTCCTAAATATAACTTTTTATCAAGTCCTAAAAGTATTCTTGCCATTCCCCTTGTAATTTTTCTTGTTACAAATGTTTCACCTCTTCTTGGAGATTCATGGTTAAAAAGAATTCCATTAACAGCAAACATATTATACGCTTCTCTGTAATTTACCGTTATCCAGTATCCATAAAGCTTAGCTACGGCATAAGGGCTTCTTGGATAAAACGGTGTTTTTTCATTTTGAGGAATTTCTTGAACTTTTCCATAAAGCTCACTCGTTGATGCTTGATAAATCTTTGTTTTATCTGTTAGTCCAAGTAATCTTACGGCTTCAAGTATTCTAAGAGTCCCTAATGCATCAACTTCTGCTGTATATTCTGGCTCTTGAAAACTAACTGCAACATGAGATTGGGCTGCAAGATTATATATTTCATCAGGCTTTATTTTTTGAATTAACTGAGTTATATTTAAACTATCTGTCATATCTCCATAATGTAAAAAAAAGTTTGTATCTTCTTCATGAGGGTCTTTGTATAAATGGTCTATTCTTTTTGTGTTAAATAGACTCGTCCTTCTTTTTATCCCATGAACCTCATATCCTTTGCTAAGCAAAAACTCCGCTAAATAACTACCATCCTGTCCTGTTATCCCTGTTATTAACGCTTTTTTTTTCATTTAATAAGCACCCTTTCCCGTAATCATTACTTTAATAGTTTTTAATATAATCTTTAAATCCAGCCACAAAGATTGATTTTTTATATACCATTCATCCATTTTAACTCTTTCTTCATAATCTGTATCACTTCTACCTTCAACCTGCCAGTAACCAGTAACTCCTGGTCTTATACTCTTATAAAGGTTTGCTTTTTCCTTATAAAATTTATCAAGTTCTTCTTGAACAACAGGCCTTGGTCCAACTACACTCATATCCCCTTTTAATACATTAAAAAACTGAGGCAATTCATCAAGAGAAGTCTTTCTTAAAAACTTTCCAATTGGAGTAATTCTAGGATCATTTCTTAATTTAAAGCTCTCTTTCCACTCTTTTCTTGCTTGTGGGTTACTTTCTAAAATCTCTTTTAACCTACTCTCAGCATCCGGATACATACTTCTAAATTTTATAATATCAAACTCTTTTCCATCTTTTCCTACTCTTTTTTGAGTAAAAAACACTTTTCCTCCATCTGTAAGTTTTATACCAAGGGCTATTAAAAACATAAAAGGAGAAGTAACTATAATTGCAAAAATAGAAAAAAAAATATCAAATACTCTTTTCATCCATTACCTTACCTACAAACTCTTTAATCTCTCTCTCAAATCTATCTCTGCTAAATCTCTCAGCCCATTTTCTTATGTAATTATAATCAAATTTTTTTGATTCAAACTCTTTTATAGCTTTATTTATACTATTAATACTTTGAATTTCAAAAAATACTCCCGTTTTTTCATTTACACTCTCAGCACTTCCACCCTTATTTAAAGCAATAACAGGAGTCCCGCAAGCCTGAGCTTCAACAGGAGTTATACCAAAATCTTCAATGGCTGCAAATACAAAAGCTTTTGCTTTTTGAATAATTTTAATAGCCTCATCTTCTTTTAAATATCCCATTAACTCAATATTGCTTTTTGCTATTTTTTTAATATTTTCAAACTCTTCCCCATCTCCTATGACTATTAGTTTTTTGCCGTTTTTATTAAAGGCTTTTACAATTAAATCAACTCTTTTATACCCTACAAGCCTTGACATTGTTACGTAATAATCCTCTTTCTTAGTACATAAAGTAAATTTATCAACATCAACAGGAGGATAGATAACAACACTATCTCTTTTATAAACTTTTTTAATTCTTTTTTGAATAAACTTTGAATTTGCTATAAAATAATCAACTCTCCCAGCCCCCACATAATCCCAAATTCTTATTTTATGCAAAAAATATTTAACAATCTGCCTTTTAGGAAATGATAAATTATTTGTATAGTCTAAAAACATATCCCACGCATATCTCATAGGAGTGTGACAATAGCATATATGAAGCTGTTCTGAGTGTGTTAAAACATTTTTAGCCACAGAATGAGAAGAAGAAAGTATCAAATCATACTCCCTTAAATCAAAATTCTCCACCGCATAAGGAAAAAGAGGCAAATAATTTCTAAATTTTTCTTTAAAAGGCAAATTTTGAATAAAAGAGGTTTTTGCATACTTACCTTTTAAAATAATATTTCTCTCTTTTTCATTTAAAAAATCAACCAAACTAAATACATCACTATCAGGATATAAATTAGTAAAACTCTCTATACACTTCTCAGCCCCAGCATAAGTTGTAAGCCAATCAGCTACAATTGCTCTTTTCATACTATTTCCTCATACTGCTTTAACATCCTATCAAGAGAAAATCTTTTACTTCTTTTAAATCCAATCTCTTCAAGCTCTTTTCTTTTATTTTCGTTTTCTATTAAAAATTTTATCTTCTCTTTTAATTCCTCTTTATCATAAGGATTAAAATATAACGCACCATCCCCTCCAATTTCTGGCAAGGAAGAGACATTTGAAGCAATAACCGCCGTTTTTCTTGCCATTGCTTCTATTACAGGATAACCAAACCCTTCATATAAAGAAGGTAAAACAAAAATTTTTGCTCTCCTGTATAACATGTCAAGCTCTTCATCTTCCACATACCCTAAACTTTTAATATTTTTATTTTTAAACTCTCTATCAACTCCTACTAAATAAAGTTTATAATATTTTAAATCAAGCTCATTAAAAGCATCTACTAAAAGCTCTAAATTTTTAGTAGGAGAATCCCTTCCTACATATAAAATAAAATTCTCTTTTTTTACCTTTTTAAACTCAGGTAAAACAATACCGTTATATATTACCTTGATTTTTTTTTCATCTAAATTATAATGCTTAATTAAAAGCTCTTTTGTATGGTTGGATACTACAATTATTTTTTTTACTTTTTTTAGGGCATAAGGCAAAATATACTTAAAATAGTGATACTGCTTTTTGTGAAACTCAGGAAATAAAAGTGGAATAATATCATGAACTACTACTATTTGATTAGGATTAAAAAAATTTACTTGAAGCTGAGAGAGATTAAAAAGCGGAGTTTTTATAAAATTCGTATAAATTAATCTTTTCAAATGTCCTCTAAATCCAAAATCGGGAGAATAAGAAGCCGGAATTATTTTAAGCTCTCTAAGCTCATCTTCACTAAAATGAATTTTTGCTTTTTCATTTATAACAATTTCTCTTTTACCTATAAAATGCTTAGCAATTAAAAGAGAAAATCTTCCTATCCCATCAAGTTTTTTGCCAATAGAAGTTGCGTTTATTGTCATATCAAATTTATTACTTTATTAATTTTTTCTTTAAAATTATCATAAGAAAACTTTTCAACCTGTTTTGGTGCATTTTTTAACAAATTTTCCCTTAAAATATTATTCTCAGAAATCTCCACAAGTCCATCTGCTAATTCTTTTAAAGAATATGGATTAACAAGTAAAGCCGCATCACCGCAAACTTCCGGAAGAGCCGTAATATTTGAAGTAAGCACAGGAGTGCCCATCCTCATAGCTTCAAGAGGAGGCAGACCAAACCCTTCATTTAAAGAAGGAAACACAAAAGCCCTTGCATTTTTAAGCAAAACTAACTTTTCAATATTTGAAATATAATTTAAATAAATTATTTTCTGTTTGTACTTTTTATCTTTCAAATAAGAAACAAATTCTTCATTTCCATATCCTAATGCTCCTGCTAAAACAAGAGGTATTTTAATTTTATCAGATACTGCAAGGTATGCTTCAATTAATAGTTTTATATTTTTTCTTTTTTCTAACATTCCAACAAAAAATAGATATCCATCTTTTTCTAATCTAAATTTTTCCAATATCGACTTTTGAACTACTTTATCATTAGCAATTTCTTCTTCCTCTTCATATATAGGAATTGGCTGATAAGTAACTTCTATTTTACCTTCTGCTTCTGGAAAAATTTTTATACATTCTTTTTTTGAAAATTCACTAACAGAAATTATTTTTTCTGAATATTTAATCATATTTTTGATTCTATAATAAAAAATTTTAGCATTGTCATTAGGAGGATGTTCAATACAAGTTAAAGGCAAAACATCATGAAGAGTCTGAATTGTTGGAATATTACTCTTAATATTCATAGGAGAAGTTAAAATTAAATACTCAATTTTCCTATTAATTCTAATATCCAAAGGTTTTTTTACAAAAAATCTATTGTGAACGCCGCTCATATCGTATAAGTATGAGATATTATAAAAATAATCTATATAGTTTAAATAGTATAACTTTTCCTTTAAATTTCTTTTATAATTTTTATAAACAAACTGCTTACTCTCTCCCATTAAAAATTTTAAATATTTTAATAACTTCTTTTTTGATGAAATTAAATCACTTTCAGGGTCATCTAATTTTTTCAAAATATTTAAGTACATTAACTCTTTTTCCTCAATAAAGTTAGAAGAAGTCAGTAAATAGAGTTCATTTTTACTTAAAGATTTAATTAATGCTTTTCCATAAAATGTAATTCCTCTATGAATTTTTTGTTCAAAATCATATCCACCTATTAAAATCTTATAATTGTTCATAAAGTTCTACTCCTTTCTTTACATCTCCTTGATACAATAACTTATGTTCATGAATTAAAATCACTTTATCACAAAGCTCTTCTACCATTCCTATATCATGACTTACAAAAATAATAGTTTTGCCTTTTTCTTTAAACTCATATATCTTATTTTTACTTTTTTCTTGAAACTTAAAATCACCTACACTTAACACTTCATCTATAAGTAAAATATCAGGATTTGTATGCACAGCAACAGAAAATCCAAGTCTTGAGAGCATTCCAGAAGAATAAATCCTTATAGGCTGGTCAATAAACTCTCCAAGCTCACTAAATTCAATAATTGAATCAAGTTTTGAGAGTATCTCCTTTTTTGTCATTCCAAGCAAAATTCCATTTAAAATTACATTTTCTCTACCAGTTAAATCGGGATGAAATCCAGCTCCAAGTTCAAGCAAAGGGGCAATTCTCCCATTAACTTCTACTCTTCCACTCGTGGGTTTAAGCACTCCTGCAATAAGCCCAAGAGTAGTGCTTTTACCAGCTCCGTTTTTACCGATAATTCCTACTACATCTTTATCTTTTACTTCAAAAGAGATATTCTCTAATGCTAAAAATCTATTTGATTTTATTTTCTTATACTCTCTAAAAAAATTTAAGATAAAATTTTTTATTCCTCCTGTATTAAGTAAAGTATAATATTTTGTAACATTTTCAAATTTAACCCTTATCATACAAGCTCCGCAAATTTATATTTTAATTTGTTAAAAATAAACGTTGATACTATTAATGCAACTAATGCATAAATAAAAGAGATAAAAAGATACTTTAAATCTAACCTATTATGCAAAAAAAGCTCTTGCCAAGTCAGTATAAAAGGTGCAAAAGGATTCAAATATAACACAAATTTATATTTTTGAGGAATCATACTTACTGGATAAATAATAGGAGTCATATAAAAAAGAAAAGTAAGCAAAAGCCCAACAAGTCTTTCCATATCTCTAAAAAAAAGATTAATAGTAGCTACTAATAAAGAAAGAGAATATATCATTATGCCTGTAATTATCAAAACAATAGGTATATAAATGAGCCATTTAATAGAAGGATAATGATGATAATAAAGCATAAAACCAATAATAACCGGAATAGAAATTAAAAAATTAAAGCCTTCGCTTAATACAAGAGAAACAGCTAAAAAATTACGAGGAAAATTAACTTTTTTAATTAAAGATGCATTTGCAATATAAAGATTTGTACTTACCATAATAGAATTATTAATCCACTGCCACACAAAAAGCCCAGAAATCAAAAAAAGAGTATAATCTTTCATCTGTACTTTTGTAACAACTTTAAAAATAAAATAAAAAATCAAAGCTAAAAATAAAGGGTTTGCAAGAGACCAAAAATATCCCAAGTAACTATTTTTATATCTAACTTTAATATCTTTTTTTGTAAGTTCTATGATTAAATCTTTATAATACTCAAACAATACTAAGTCCTTTTATAATCATCCTCAATTCTTACAATATCATCTTCTCCGGTATATTCACCTACTTGAACTTCAATTATAACTAGTAGAATTTTACCAGGATTACTTAGTCTATGTTTTTCACCCATTTTTATATATGTTGATTCATTTGGTCTAAGAATAAAGCTTTTTTCTCCAACTTCTACTTCCGCTGTACCGCTTACTACTATCCAATGTTCGTTTCTATGAAAATGCTTTTGAAGTGAGAGTCTTTTTCCTGGTTTTACTACAATTTTCTTTACTTTATATCCATTATCTTCAATTAAAGTCTCATATGTCCCCCATGGTCTATGCACTATTGTATGAGATTCAAGTAATTCTTGTTTCTCTTTTCTAAGCCTCTTTACTACTTCTCTTACTTTTTGACTCTCACCCTTTTTACTTATTAACAATGCATCTTTTGTATCTACTATTAAATAATCTTTTAATCCAATTGTCGCTATTACCTTATCACCATCCGTATAATAAAAATTATCCTCACTCTCTATTTCTATTGCCTCTTTACTTTCAATCTCTTCACTCAAACTATCAAAACTCCCTACATCACTCCAATCAAATTCACTTCTAACTACTTTTATTTTTTTACTTTTTTCCATAACTGCATAATCTACACTGATATCCTCTATCTCTTCCATCCCCTTTAACCTAACTAAATTCTCACTTTTTTTACTCTTTTCATAACTTTTTACAATATCATCAAATAATTTTGGATTATATTTTTTAAGTTCTTCTAAATACACTCCCGCTTTAAACATAAACATCCCACTATTCCAGTAAAAATTCCCTTTTTTTAGGTATTCTTTTGCTGTTTTTAAATCTGGCTTTTCGTGAAATTTAACAACATCTTCTCCATTTGCTTCTATATATCCATATCCGGTATTTGCTTCATTTGGATTTATTCCAAACGTTACTAAATATCCTTTTACTGCTAACTCTTTTGCTTTTTTTACTGCTTCTTTATATTTCTCCTCATTCTTTATCAAATGATCACTTGGTGTTACGAAAAGTATATCTTCACTATCACTCTCTAACGCCGCAAATGCTATTGCAGGGGCTGTGTTTTTACCTATCTCTTCTATTATAAACTTTGGATTAACTCCTATCTCTTCTGCTTGGTCTAAGGCTATAAAATATTGCTCTTCATTTGTTATTACTTCCATTTTATCTACTAAATTTTTATTTCTTTTTATTGTCTTTTGAAATAAACTCTCACCATCAAATATTTTTAAAAACTGTTTTGGCATTAGTTTCCTGCTAAGCGGCCATAGTCTTGTTCCACTCCCCCCGCAAAGAATTATATTTTTAAACTCCATAAAATCTCCTATACCACTCAACAAACTTCCTAATTCCTTCTTTTACATCCGTATAAGGTTTATACCCCAAATCTTTTTCTAAATCGCTTGTATCTGCATATGTACTTGGTACATCTCCTGGTTGCATTGGAAGAAGATTTTTTTTAGCTTTTTTCCCAAGTACTTCTTCAATCGCCTCTATAAAATCCATAAGTTTAACTGGGCTTCCATTTCCTATATTATAAATCTTATATGGCGCAATGCTACTGCTTGGACTTCCATCCCAATTTGGATTTGGCTTTGGTGGATTATCTATTACTCTTACAACTCCCTCTATTATATCGTCAATATATGTAAAATCTCTTTGCATTTCTCCGTAATTATACACATCTATTGGCTTATCTTCAAGTATGTTTTTTACAAATTTAAATAACGCCATATCCGGTCTTCCCCAAGGTCCATAAACCGTAAAAAATCTAAGTCCAGTAGTTGGAATGTTATAAAGATATGAATATGTATGACTCATAAGCTCATTACTTTTTTTGGTAGCAGCATAAAGACTTATTGGATGGTCCACATTATCATCTGTTGAAAATGGCTGCTTTTTATTGAGTCCATATACACTACTACTACTTGCATAACTAAGAGCCTTTACATTATTATGTCTGGCAGCTTCAAGGATATTCATATGACCTACAATATTGCTTTGAATATAAGCATCCGGATTTGTAAGAGAATATCTAACCCCAGCTTGTGCTGCAAGGTGGCATACCTTATCAAATTTTTCTTCTTTAAATAATTTATCAATGGCTTCTTTGTCTTCAAGGTTTAGTTTTATAAACTTATAGTTTGGATATTTTTTACTATTTACTTTTTTTCCATACTCTATTTCTTCTCTTTTAATTCCTGTCTTTTCTAATCTTCCATACTTTAAATTTACATCATAATAATCATTTATATTATCAAGTCCTACTACTTCATCTCCTCTATCAAGAAGTCTCTTTGCTAAATGAAATCCAATAAATCCTGCCGTGCCTGTTACTAAAATCTTCATTCCTAATCCCTACTATAAATATCTCTTGTATAGACTTTATCTTTAACTTTTTCTAACTTTTCATCAATTCTATTTGCCAAAATGACATCATACTTCTTCTCCCACTCATACGCAGTTTTACAGATAAACTCTAAATTATCATATTTAGGTTCCCAATTCATTTTTGATTTTATTTTATCGTTTTTTGCAATAAGCATCGCAGGATCTCCTGGGCGTCTTGGAGCAGGAATTACTTTAAAATCAACTCCACTTACCTTTTTCATAGTATCAATTACTTCTTTAACACTCGCACCTCTTCCATACCCAA
>JAMOSZ010000112.1 GCA_027062625.1 Nautiliaceae bacterium | reverse complement strand
AATTAAAGAGATAGCAGGTAGAGGGCTTGTGTTCCAGCCTGTAAGGGCGTATATACACCCTTACAAACCTTTCCATAAGGGAAGCTCCCTCTATAACTCGTAAGAGTTTAGAGGGAGTGGTTCACAGTTGCTATTATCATCTAAACAAGATTTTAGTTAAAAGAGGAGATTTTGTAAAAAAAGGAGAAGTTATAGGGCTTAGCGGCAAAAGTGGAAGAGTTAGCGGACCTCATTTGCACTTTTCTATGTATCTTTTTGGAGTAACGGTAAATCCAACTTTACTTATAAAAGCCTTAAATTCACTCTAAAAGTTTTATAGCTACTTCTGTTAGTTTGTTTCTGTAAATATTTTTCAAATCCACCCATGCAATGGCTTCGTGAGGGAGGATTTGTTGGAGTTTATAAAGCCCGCTTTCTTCTTTGTTAATGGTTGAGTAGGTTTGATTAATATCCCCAAGCAAAAAGAGTTTACTCCCTTCACTCATACGCGATAAAATCATACTCATATACTCTTTTGTAATAAGTTGGACTTCATCTACAATTAAAATCTCCCCTTCTAAAATAGAGACTCCTTGAATCATATTAAGTGGAATAATCTCAAACTTTTCAAAAAAGAGTCTGTTTTTTATAGAGTCGTAATTTTCTCCTTTTGTGCCTTTGTAAAGAAAATTTAAAGCACTCAAAAATCCGCCAGCCCACTCTACCATCTTTTCATCTTTGCTTCCGGGTAAAAATCCAATATCATAATCGCTGCTAATTCCAATCGGAGGGCGGGTTATAAAGATTTTTTTATTGGTAAGTGAGAGGGCTGTGGCGGTTGCAATGAGAGTCTTTCCGCTTCCAAATCGCCCGGTTAGCAAAGTGGCATCGCTATTTACCATTGCATACACTGCACATTTTTGGTAAATATCAAGAGGGGTAAAGATGTTTGCGTTTTTTATTCTAAGTTTGCTAGTTTGCGGGATATTGTCAATTCTTTCAATTTTGTTTTTTACCGGGTTAAAGCAATAAGCCAAGTCCCTAATTCCATCATTTGTAATTACAAAATCCCAAGGGGCAAGTTCATATCCAAATTTCTCTTTTATATACTCCCTAAATTCATCAGGTTCTATCTCACCTATAAAATGCCCAAACCTAAAATCTTTATCGTTTATTATTATGACTTCCTCCTTTCATTTTCATAGAAAAGTCTTTAAAAGTAGCTTGGTGAATTATTGCACCACTGCTTATTGCATCAATTCCAGTTTTTATATACTCTTTTATGTTTTTAAGCGTTACGTTTCCGCTTGCTTCTAAGAAGACGTGAGGGTAGTTTTTGTTTCTTATATCAACTACTTTTCTAATCTCATCAAATTCCATATTATCACACATTACAATATCCGCCCCAGCTTCCATAGCCTCAATTGCCATTTCTATATTCTCACACTCAACTTCAATTTTGGTTGTAAAAGGGATAGCCTCTCTTGCAATATGTAAAGCCTCTGTTATTGATGTAAAGTTTGCGAGGTGGGTATCTTTTAACATAAGAGAGTCATCAAGTCCTAAGCGGTGGTTTGTAATTCCCCCACATTTTGCAGCATACTTCTCAAACACTCTAAGTCCTGGTCTTGTTTTTCTTGTATCCAAAATCTTAATTTCATCTGAGGCAATTTTTACAAACTCATACGCATTGCTTGCTATTCCGCTTGCGTGTTGGAGGATGTTTAGCATACTCCTCTCAATTGATAATAAGTCCTTAACATCTCCGTAAATTTCAAAAATTACATCCCCTCTTTTATACTCGCTCCCATCTTCAAAAAAGAAACTAAACTTAACATCCGCAAGCTCGCTAAAATACTTTATATATTCAAGCCCAGCTACAATTCCATCACTTTTTGCAATGACTTTTGCTGAGTTTTGTCCTTTTAAAAGCTCCCTTGCCAAATCTCCCCTTCCTAAATCTTCATTTAATACCGATTTTAAAAAGTCTATTATCTGATGTTTCATAAGCTTCATTTTGATAGCTCCATCATCCGATTTAGTGCAAGGAGGGCATTTTTTTCTATCTCTTTATCAACTTTAATTTCATTGTAAGCTCTATTTTCATCAATTGCAATTAGCAGTTTTAACAAATCATCAAGAGTTGTTTCATTCATACTCGGACACTCAGGCTTTGTTGAGCTTAGGATGTAGATGTTTGGATTTATATCTCTTTTCATTCTGTTTACGAAATTAAACTCAGTCCCAATTGCCATAAGTTCGTTTTTATGCTCTTTTACATACTTTAAGATTTGGGATGTGCTTCCTACAAAATCAGCCATCTCACAAACCTCAGGGGAGCATTCTGGATGAACTACTATTTTAATATCCGGGTATCTTTCTTTAAAAAATTCAACGTGCTCTGGCATAAAAAGTTGATGCACTGAGCAGTGTCCATCAAAACAGATAACATCAGCCTCTTGCCAGTTGTTTTCTCCTATAACGCTTGAAGTTACATTAAGCATCTTGGCTACATTTTGCCCAAGGTTTTTATCAGGTAGGAAAAATACTTTTTTGCCTTGGTTAAGTGCCCAAGATACTATTTTTCTGGCATTTGAGCTTGTGCATGTAACTCCTCCAAGCTCTCCTACTATTGCTTTAATTTCAGCCGATGAATTAATATAGGTTATTGGAATAAAATCAATATTATTTTTTTGAAGCTCTTTTATGTTTTTTTCTACTTTTTCCCTCTTTGCCATTCTTGCCATAGAACAACTTGCAAGGCGTGGCATATATACTGGGATATCTGGATTTAGTATTTTTGCACTCTCGCCCATAAAGCTAACCCCACAAAAAATAAGAGGGTTTTTAAGAGTAGAAGTTTTTTTTGCAAGCTCTAAACTATCCCCTGTTAAATCGGCAATATCAAAAATTTCATCTTTTTGATAGTAATGAGCCGCAAGAGTTATATTGTGTTTTTCTAATAGCTCTTTTACTTTGTTTACTTTACTCATTTACTCCCTTTTTGGGTAATTATATTATAATTTCAAAAAAAAGGAAGAATATGCATAATCTTTTGTGGTATTTAATTGCATATTTGGTAGGTGGGATTCCTTTTGGATATTTAATTGCCAAGTATGCAGCCGGAATTAATATAAAAGAGTATGGGAGCGGAAATATAGGTGCTACTAATGTTTTGAGAGTCTTAAAAGAAAAAGACCCTAAAAAAGCCAAAAAACTTGCGGCAATTACTCTTTTTTTAGACGCTTTTAAAGGAGCTGGGGTAATACTTGCAGCTAAGATGGCAGGGGTTTGTGATGCAACTCTTTGGACTATTGCTGTTTTAGCAGTTATAGGGCATTGTTTTTCGCCATTTTTAAAGTTTGAGGGTGGAAAAGGGGTTGCTACTACTCTTGGGGTAATGCTTGTTTTAATTCCAAAAGCTGCACTTGTTGGGCTTATTGTCTGGTTTTTAATGGCAAAGTTTGTTAGAATCTCTTCTCTTAGCTCTCTTAGTGGAATCTTAGCTGGGGTTTTGAGTGCTTATATTCTTTATCCTCATATCTCTATTAAATCTTATGCACCTCTTTGGATTATTGCTTTTATTGTTTTTTACAAACACAAAGAGAACATATATCGTCTTATTACAGGTCAAGAGAAAAGGGTTGTGTGATGTATACGATTATAATTGAGGAACTTAGTTTTAAAGCTATTCTTGGACTTTTGGAAAAAGAGAGAAATGAAGAGCAGCTTGTGGTTGTAAATTGTAAGATAGAGTATGAAGATAAAAAAAATTATGTTGATTATGCAAAAGTTTGTGATATGATTGTAACTCTTATTCAAGAGGGCAAATTTTTGTTAATAGAGGATGCGGTTGATGAGATTGAGAAGAGATTAAGGAGTGCTTTTCCTCAAATTAAGAGTCTTTATTTGCAAGTTAAAAAGACTGAAATTTTAAAAAATGCTTTGGTAGGAGTGGAAATTTTAAGAAAATATTAATATAATTCTTTCTTGAAGTTATTAAAGGAGATAAAGAATATGCGTCTTTTAGTGGTTGAGAGAGATGAGACTTTAAATAATTTAATTTCTAAGTCTTTAAATGAGGCAAATTATAAAACTGATGAAGCATTTACTATAAAGGATGCTAAGTATTTTTTGGATATAAGAAGCTATAATTTAATTATTGTGGACGCAAATTTTGGAAATAGCGAGGTTTTTAAATTTATAGACCACGCAAAAAATATTTATCCTCTAATTAAAGTGATTGTAATTTCTGATGATTCTTCATTAGAGAGTGAAATTAAAACTCTTAGAATGGGAGCGGATGATTATATTAAAAAGCCTTTAAATTTTGATTTGTTAAATACCAGAGTTGATGTAGCATTAAGAGGGGGAAGAGAAAATAAGATTGTGATTAAGGATTTAGTTATTGTAAAAGATGAAGAAAAAGTTATTTATAAAGGTCAAGAGTCTTATTTAAAAGGAAAAGCGTTTGAAGTATTTATGCATCTTGCAAGATATCCAAATCAAGTTATCTCAAAAGAGCAACTTCTTGATGCTATTTGGGAAGAGCCAGAGCTTGTGACTCCAAATGTAATTGAAGTTGCTATAAATCAGATAAGAAGAAAGGTTGACAAAGTTTTTAAAATTGATACAATAAAGACTATTCGCCGAAGAGGCTATAAATTTTGTTATCCAAAGGAGTAGATATGGCTTTAAAAATAACAGAAGAGTGTATAGCATGTGATGCTTGTGTTGATGAGTGTCCAAATGGGGCAATTGAACCAGGTGATCCAATTTATGAGATTGATCCTGATCTTTGCACGGAGTGTATTGAATATGGAGGGGAGCCTCAATGTGTGCAAGTTTGTCCAGTTGATGCAATTGTCCCAGATCCTGATAATGTTGAAACTGCAAAAGAGCTTAAACTAAAAGCTGAATTTATCCATAAAGACGAAGAGTAATGGCAAAGGTAACGGCGGTAATTGATATAGGCTCAAATTCTGCCAGAATGGCAGTATTTAAAAAGACCAGCCGTTTTGGTTTTTACCTTTTGCGTGAAGAAAAGAGTAAAGTAAGAATTAGCGAAGGTGCTTATGAGAATAATGGTGAGCTTCAAGATTTTGCAATTAAAAGAGCTATTAAGGCACTTAGAGAGTTTCTTTTAATCGCAAAATCTTTAAAAGCAAGAAAGATTCTTTGTGTGGCTACTTCGGCAGTTAGGGATGCTCCAAATAAAGCGGAGTTTATTAAAAGAGTAAAAGATGAGCTTTCTCTTAAAATAAAAGTAATTGATGGGGATAAAGAAGCTTTTTTTGGAGGAGTTGCGGCAGCAAATCTTTTATACGAAAAAAACGGAGTTACTATTGATATTGGAGGAGGGAGCACTGAGCTTGCCTTAATTAAGAATAAAAAAATTGAAGCTACTATTTCTTTAAATCTTGGGACTGTTAGATTAAAAGAGCTTTTTTTTGATAAAGGGGATATAAAAGGAGCAAAAGAGTTTATAAAAGATGAGATTCAAAGACTTGGAGAAATTTATAAATCCAAAAAAGTGTTTGGAATTGGAGGAAGTATTAGGGCACTCTCTCAGGCTATTATGAAAAGGATTGACTATCCTCTTGATATTTTGCACGGATTTACTTATGAAGTTAAAAAGCAAAAAGCATTTTTAGAGAGTCTTATAAAAATGAGCGATGAAGAGCTTTTAAAAGTGGGTATTAAGCCAGAGAGGCTTGATGTTATAAGACCTGGGACTTTGATATTTTTAGAGCTGCTTGAATGTTTAGAAGCAAAAGAGGTAATTACAAGTGGGGTTGGGGTAAGAGAAGGAGTGTTTTTGACTGACCTTTTAAGAAATGATAATTACCGCTTTCCTGATAATTTTAATCCATCTGTTAGGACGATTATGGATGTTTATCAAATTGATAGAAAAATTGCTTCTTATGAAGCAAAAATTGCCTTAGAGCTTTTTGATTTGTTAAGGGATGATTTTAAGTTGGATGAGAAGTATAAGATGCATTTAAATTATGCAATTAAACTCTCGCGTGCTGGGGAGCTTGTTGACTTTTATGAAGCTCATAAGCATACCGATTATATTTTGTTAAATTCTCTTCATTATGGATTTAGACACTCTGATAGACTTTTGATTTCTAAAATTATAAGATTTCATAAGCGTAAAAAAATCAAAAAAAAAGATATAGAAAAATTTAAATCCCTCCTTCCTAAAAAAGAAGTTATTGAGAAGCTTTGCAATATCTTTTGGGTTGCAAAGGTTGTAAATCAAAATCTCTCAATGCCAAAGGTTGAAATAAAAAAAGAGGGTAAAAAAGTTATAATAAAAGGCAAAAACCTCTACCTTGCAAAAGAGCGCTCAAAAAGCCGCGAACTTTTCTTTGATTTGGAGATAGTAGATGAGTAGTATGTTAATTTGAAGTTGAAAAGAAGTTATAACAACTCATAAAAAGAAATAAAAATAACTCTAAAATAGCTTAAAAGCAAAAGAGCTGGGATTATAGTTTTATAACCCCAAGTAAATTTAGCATAGTAAAGATAAGAGCAATTGGCACTATTACTTTAATAGAGAAGTCCCAAATTTTAAATCCAACTTCTCCTAAATCTTTACCAATATATTTGAATTTTTGAGTTTTTGGCAATACATATCCTACAAAAATTGCAATAATAAATCCTCCGAGTGGAAGCATAATTGAGGTGGTAGTAAAGTCAAGCAAATCAAATAGTGGTTTTTTAAAGAATGTAAATATTTTACCCCACGCTTTTGAATAAGATAGAATTGCTAAAACTCCCCCAATCCAGTAAGTTAGACTTATAACAATTACTGCTTTTTTTCTACTCATTTTGAATTTGTCCATTAAATATTGCACCCCAGGTTCTACAAGAGAAATTGCAGAAGTAATTCCAGCAAATGCGAGTGCTAAGAAGAATAAAAATGCAAAAATAATTCCTAAAATTCCAAATTTATGAAAGACTGGTGGAAGTGAAATGAATACAAGTCCAGCACCTTGGCTTGGTTTTGCTCCAACTTGGAAAAGGAAACTAAAAATAGCAAGTCCAGCAATTAAAGCAATTAAAGTATCAATAACTGCTACAATAAAGGCTGTTTTTGGAATGCTTGCATCTTTTGGAAGTGATGCTGCGTATGTTAAAATTGCTCCCATTCCAAGAGAGAGTGTAAAGAATGAGTGTCCAATAGCACTTACAAATGCATCAGAATTTAACTCATCCCATCTAAACTCAAACATAAACTTAACCGCTTTGCTAAATCCATCAAGAGTCATTGCATAAAATAAAAGTCCAAGTAAAATTATGATTAAAGATGGCATTAAGATAAGATTGATTTTTTCAATCCCTTTTTTAATACCTTTATAAACAATGTATCCCACGATAATTACTGATAGTGTATGGAAAAATATTTCAAGCCAAACTTTTTGAGAGATGAGTGAGATAAATATGTTTTTTGCTTCTTGGGTTGTAGTTGGTAAGTTAAAGAGTGAATTTATGATGTAATAAAAAATCCATCCAATAACTACTGAATAAAATGTCATAATAATAAGCCCAGTAACCCACATAAATCCAGCATACCTCCAAAGCTTTTTATTCTTTGGAGCGGCAACTTCAAAGCTTGTAACCGCATCAGCTCTACCAATAGCACCAATTAACATCTCTGCCATTAAAAGAGAGATACCAATTAAAGCAATTGTAATTAAATAGACAATAACAAAAGCTCCTCCTCCATACTCTCCTGTCATATAAGGAAATTTCCAGATATTTCCAAGTCCAACAGCACTTCCTGCTGCTGCTAATATAAATCCAATTTTGCTAAATCTTTGGATTTTCATTTTTCCTCCTTTAAGAAATATCTAATGCTTCCAAATCCAATTGCTTTGGTTTTTTTTATTTTCTCTATTTCTTTGTCTGAAATAATCCCTCCAAGTGCAATTACTTTTGGATGAAATTTTACTATTGTATCTAAAATTTCAATCCCAAGCCCTTTTCTGTTTTTAGAGTCAAAAATTGGTGAGAATGTAATATAATTTGCATCTTTTGCTTTTTTAACTTCTTGAAGGTTATGGGTTGAAGCTATTATAATTTTATTGTTGTAGTTTTGTATCTCATTTAATCTTTTTGATGGGATATGTACTCCATGAAAGAGTTCTAAAAGGTTATTGTCTTTTAATGAGTCTAAATTTATAAAAATTTTAGAGTAGTTTTTTGCAAATTTAGCAAATTCTATAATTTCGTCTTTGTCAAAATATTTTTTATTTCTATAACAGACAAAGGTTGGTTTATAAGTTTTAATAGCTTCTAAAATTTTTTCAAATGGATAGCTTGGATCTGTAATAAAGTAAGAAAGAAGCATTAAAGAGCTTCTTCTTGTCCTGTTACTGCACCATAAATATAAACATAAGTTAATACCATAAATACAAACGCTTGTAAAAAGGCTGAGAATGTTAAGAGTGCATATCCTGCAAGTGGAAATACCCAAGGTGCAAGCATAAGTAAAACTGCTAAGAATAAATCATCTCCTTTGATGTTACCAAAAAGCCTGAATGCAAGTGAGATAATTCTTGAAAAATGTGAGAGAATTTCAACTGGCAACATTAAAGGTGCAAGCCATTTTACCGGTCCTGCAAAGTGGGAAAGATAGTGAACTAAACCTTGTGCTTTGATACCTTCGTAGTGGTAATAAAGAAATACGATTAATGCAAGAGTTAGTGTTAAGTTTACATTTCCTGTTGGAGATTCAAATCCAGGGATAATTCCAAGAACATTTCCAAAGAAAATAAAAATAGCTAAACTTCCAGCAAGTACCAAATATTTTCTTGCAATCTCTTCATTTGCAATATCTTTTCCAATGTATAAAATACCTTGGATTGTTGCTTCCATTACATTTTGACATCCTCTTGGGACAATTTGGAGTTTTCTTGTTGCGAGTTTAGCAACGATAAGTGCTAATAGTGCAGCTATGATAGTGTGCACGATGAGTTGGACATACTGGTTATGCCCTAAAAATCCAAAAAACAGCCACAAATCATTCATTTGCAAATCCTTTTTTGTGAAATTGTAACATATTATTAATAGCAATTTAATAAAATTTAAAAAAAAAATTAAAAATCAATTTTTAACTGCCCAATTCTATAAAGTGCAAAGTCATATTTTAAAGGGTCGAGTGGGTCAAATTTTTTAAGAGTATTGGTTAAGTTAATTGCACTTTCTAAATCATAACTTTTCCTTTGCAAAAGTCCAAGTTTTAGCGAAGTTTTATGAGTGTGAGTATCAAGTGGGATTATCAAATCACTCTTACTAACTCCCTCCCAAAGCCCTAAATCAAGATTATCGTCTCTTACCATCCATCTTATAAACATATTCCATCTTTTATAAGGACTTACTCCTTTTGTCTTTTTTGGTGGGATTTTTCCGATTAAAAATTGATACCCTTTTGATGTGTAAGGGTTTGTGATATAAAGTAGTTTTATTAATCTTCTTATACCATCTATTACATTTTTTCTTTCTTCATATCCTTGTAAAAAGACTTTATTTAAAGATATATCTTTATCTTTTAATATTTTCAGAGTCTTTAAAAACTCTTCAACATCCTTTTTTGTTTGAAATCTGTAATAGCTTTTGTTTGAATTTAGATTTTCTAAATCTAAGGAGTTTAAAAATTTAATAATTGCTTTTACATTTCCATATGCAAAAAGTGCTGAAATTAAGGCTATATATTCATCGTTATATTTTTTTGCAATCATTATTGGGTCTGGTTTAGTATGAGTTATTTCATATATATTTTCTTGAAGCAATTTATCTAAACTTTTTTTAATCTTTTCCATTATTTGTCCTTTTGCTTTTGTTATAATTATAATGAATTTAGAATAAAAGGAGAAGAAATGGTAATAAGAGGTGATACTCATTTAGTTAAAGTTTATGATTTAACTCCTCTTGTTGATATTGAAGGGTATGATTTAGCCGATGCAAAAGAGTTAGAAGAATTTAAAGAGAGTGTAGCAAGTTTTTTAGATAGTGAAGAAGCAGAGGCTGTTAATTTGCCAGAAGATTTGATAGGGGTTGTGCCAGATAGTATGGAGATTGAGATAGGGGATGAAGTTTATACTTTTGAGGATGTTGAATATCTTAATACTAGCGTTGATGAGCTTATAAGTGAAAATTTTGAAGAAGGTGATGTCATTGCGCTTTTGCAAGCTGAGGGAGATGGATATTTTGAGTATGAAGAAGAGCCTGATGTGAGTGAGTTACATATTGGTTATACTGCGTGTGATATTTCAGCACCGGATGAGCCAATTTATGACTTTTTTTGTGACTTGTTGCTTCCATCAATGGTAGAAGTTGATGGTGAGAGATTAGAGATTGTAGCATCTAACTTTTATCCAAGAGATACGATTGTAGCTGAGGTTTATGTTGTAAGAGGTGATGGAGATGTTAAATATCTTGAAAAAGTAACAGATATTGATTTATTGCATCTTCATTGGGATTTGTTTGAAGATTTGATTAAAGTTGAGTATGAGGATTAAGAAGGGTTAGAGGTATCTAACGATTAATTTCCCTTCTTTTTCGTAAAAATCATAAACTTTTTTATTCTCTTTTAACTCCTCAATAAAATCTCTATCCCACTTTTCATAAATTACTACTTTAAATTTTTTAATATCCTTCATTTTTGTAAGCACAAAAATCCAAAAAACACCGATTAAAATTGCGATTATTAAAAACTCATTTAACAAATTGTGCTTTAAAAACCACCCAGCAACCGCTCCTCCAAGGAAAATCCCAAGGTATTGGATTGTGTTTGAAGTTGAGAGGGCTGTTGCTTTTTGATGAGCAAGGGCTACTTTGCTAACAAAGCTTTGAAGCACAGGTTCAAGCATGTTAAATCCAAAGAAAAATACAATCACCCCAATAAGTGCAGTTATTGAAGAAGAGCTTTTCACTCCTATTAAAAATAGTAAAAGTGCAAGAGTTATCGCACTTGCTGAGAGAATAAATACAAATTTGCCTTTTCCTTTTTTTTCAGCCAAAATCGCTCCAAGGGGAAGTGCAAAAAATCCAAAAATAAGTGCTGGGATATACACTTTCCAAAGTTCACTCTTCTCCCATCCAAAAATTTTTGTAAAAATAAGCGGGATAAGCAAGAAAAACACACTCATAAGTCCTTTTTGCATAAATCCAGAAAAAAAGAGTTTTGTTAACTCTTTATTTTTTAATATCTCTTTTAACGAAGTTTTTGTGGAGGTGTGGTGAGTTATTTTTGGAGGGTTTGGGACTTTGAAATAAGCTATTAAAATTGAGATAAATGCTAAAAAAGCCGTTAGTAAAAATAGCTTATCAACTCCATATTTTGTCCCTATCGTTGGACCAAGTATCATTGAAATTGCAAAACTAAGGGCGATAAACTGCCCCATTCTTGCAAAAATTTTAGCTCTGTTTTCCTCATCGCTAAGCTCAGCCATATACGCTAATACAACCCCTCCAATCGCCCCAGCACCTTGAAGAAGCCTTCCAAAAATCAAAGTATAGATATTATCGGCAAACGCACAAACCAAACTTCCAAGCAAAAGCAAAAAAAGCCCAAAGATTAAGATTGTCTTTTTGTTGTATTTATCGGCAAGCTTCCCAAAAGGGATTTGTAAAAACATCTGAGAGAGGGCATACGCCCCAATCGCAACTCCCACACTAAAAGGGGTAGCTTTGCTTAAATGCATAGCATAAAGGGCTAAGACTGGCATAACGATAAATAATCCTAAAAATCGAATAGCCATAAGCAAACTTAAATAAATCATCTCTTCTCCTTAAATTTCAAAGTATTGTTTTGATTTTTTTTCAAAATAGGCAAGCCTTTTTACTCCAAGTTTTTTTAATTTTTCAGTAGTCTCTTTTAACATAAATCCGACCTGATTTACAGAGTGGGCGTCTGATGAGGTTGTAACATCAATCCCTTCATTCAAAATCATCTCTAAAATTTCATCCCCTGGATAAATCTCTTTTGCCTTTTTTCTAAGTCCTGCTGTATTTACTTCTACTACCAAATTATTTTTTTTAATTGCTTTTATAGCATCTTTTGCTAAATCCTTTATGAATCTTTTTGGCTTATGTCCAAAAACTTTGATTAAATCAATATGACCTACAATTTGAAAGAGTTTTGAGTTTGCCATCTTTTCAATTAAACTGAAATATTCCTTGTAAACATCATCAACATCTCTTCTCTCCCACTCTTTTATAAACTCTGGATTGTCAAACCCCCAGTTATCAAGAAAATGAACGCTTCCTATTAGATAATCAACATCTCTTTGCAAAACTCTCTTATCTACCATTGGGGTAAAGTCCACTTCATATCCTGTTAGGATTTTTATTTTATCTTTATATTTCCCTTTTAGAGAATTGATTTTTTCTTCATACTTTTGCATCTCATTAAATTTCATTCTATACTCTTTGTCAAACTCCATTGGAGCATGATCGGCAAATCCAAAAATCTTAATTTTTTTGTTAATTGCTTCTTTAACAAACTCCTCCTCATTTCCGCTTGCGTGATTACAAAGAGGAGTGTGATTGTGAATATCTACCATTTTTTGCCTTTTTTTGTGAAATTATATATAATTTATTAAAAAGGGATTAAATGAAAAAAGTAGAACTTCTTGCACCTGCTGGCGATTTTGAAAAATTAAAAATTGCAATTGAGTATGGTGCGGATGCTGTTTATGCTGGGGTTAGCCATTTTTCTCTTAGATGCCATAGCGGTAAAGAGTTTGATTATGAAACTTTTAAAGAAGCTGTGGAGTATGCCCATAAAAGAGGAGTTAGGGTTTATGCTACTGTTAATTCATTTCCATTTGAAAATCAGCTTCCGTTGGTGGAGAGTCACATTAAAAAACTAAAAGAGATTGGCGTTGATGCTATGATTGTCTCGACTATTGGGGTTTTAAGAAAGGCAAGAGAAATTGCTCCTGAGATTGATATCCACATCTCAACTCAGGCAAACGCTTTGAATTCCTGGGATTATGCGGCGTTTAGGGACCTTGGGGCAAAACGGATAATTGCAGCAAGAGAGTCTTCGCTTAGCGATTTAGTTAAAATTAAAGAAAAAGTCCCAGATATTGAGATTGAGATTTTTGTTCACGGAGCGATGTGCTTTGCGTATAGCGGTAGGTGCTTGCTTAGTGCGGTGCAGTTTGGAAGAAATCCAAACAAAGGAAGTTGTGCAAACGATTGTAGGTATCCTTATGTTTTGTATGCCGAAAATCCAGAAACTGGTAAACTTTTTAGGCTTGAAGAGTATAGCGATGGCACTTATATTATGAATGCTAAGGATTTATGCCTTATCAATCATTTAGAAGAGATTTTAAGCTCAGGAGCTGTTGATAGCTTAAAGATTGAAGGAAGGACAAAGGCTCCTTATTATGTTGGGGTTATTACAAAAGCTTACAGAGAAGCGATTGATGAGTGGTATAGCAAGGGGAGAATTGAGAGAGATTATATGAGTGAGATTTTAACAACCAAAAACAGAGGCTTAACTGATGCTTATCTCGTAAAAAGACCCTATGAAAGAGATGATACTCAAAATCTTAAAACCTCTCTAACTTATGGGGAGTGGCAGGTTTGTGGAATTGTAAATGAAGATGAAGAGAGTTTTATGTGTAAATATAAGATATTTCCGGGGGATGAGGTTGAGATTGTGACTCCAAAAGATGGTAAAATTTCAGCATGTGAGAGTGAGATAGGTAAAATTTATAAAGAAGATGGAAAATGGAAACTTAAATTTTACAAAATTGTAACTAAAAATGGCAAAGAGCTTAACGGAGTGCACAGTGGGAATTTAAATCCAATTAAGCTTCCAGGGCGTTTGCCTTATTTAACTTTTCTTAGAAAAAAAGTAAAATTTAGTCCAAATGGGATTTAAGGAGAGAGAATGAGATTTGTTAGTATTTTAATGGGAAGTAAGAGTGATTATGAGATTATGAGAGAGAGTGTTAAAGTTTTAGAGAAATTTCAAATTCCGTATGAGCTTATTATTACATCAGCTCATAGGACTCCTCAGAGAACTCATAAATATGTAAAAGATGCAGAGGAAAGAGGTGCAAAAGTATTTATCTGCGGTGCTGGGATGGCGGCACATTTAGCTGGGGTTGTTGCTTCTCTTACAACCCGCCCAGTAATTGGGGTGCCAATGCCAAGTGGAATGATGGATGGGCTTGATGCTTTGCTTAGCACTGTTCAGATGCCAGGGGGAATGCCTGTTGCTACCTTAGCAGTTGGGAAAGCTGGGGCGAAAAATGCGGCTTATCTTGCACTTCAAATCCTTGCAAACAGCGATGAGGAGTTAAAAGCAAAACTTGAAGAGGATAGAGTTGCCCAGGCTAAAAAGGTTGAGATGGATTCAAAAGATGTTGAAATTATTTTAAAGGAGGAGTAATGCAAAAAAGAGTAGTGCTTTTTACAGCACCTGGATGTATCTGGTGCACAAGGGCTGAGCAATTTTTTAGAAAACATAAAATTAAATTCAGAAAAATTGATATAAGCAAAGATACAAAAGCGGCAAAAGATTGTCAAAGACATGGATGTAGAGGAGTGCCGGTTATTTTGATTGGGAATAGATGGATTTGCGGATTTAATGAGAGTGCTGTTAAAAAGGAGCTTGGGATTAAATGAATATAGCAAGGGAGTGTTATCTTTGTATTTATCGGCAAGTTTTTAAACTTGCCGATAAGTTTTGTAAAGAGGAAAAGTGTGCAAGTAAGATTTTAAGAGAGGGGGCAAAGATTCTTAGCAAGTATGATATAAATGTAACCCCTCCTGAGATTGCAAGGGAAGAGTATGGTAAAATAAGCGAAATTTTAGGGATTGAGGATTTGTTTGAAAAAGAGAAAAAAGAGTCTATAAAAGAGGCTTTGAAGTTTAAGCCGCTTCTTAAATTAAGACTTCTTGAATCAGAAAATCCTTTATATGATGCTTGCAAGATTGCGGTTGTAGGGAATGTAATTGACCTTGGAGTTCATCAAAGTTATGATTTAAAAAGAGAGATTGAGAATATTTTTGAGATTGAATTTAAGAGGAATGATTTTGATGAGTTTAAATTAAGGGTTAGTGATAGTGAGAGTATCTGTTATTTAGCAGATAATGC
>JAMOSZ010000111.1 GCA_027062625.1 Nautiliaceae bacterium | reverse complement strand
ATGATTTAAGCGTAGCCAAGGATATAAACACGAAAAAACCTCTGCTTGAAAAAGAATCCATAAACAAAGACTATTATCCGAAAATCTTTATAGGCGGTATGTATCAAACCGTAAATCCGAGGACTTTTATGAGACCGGGAGACATTTACAGCGGATTTGCAAAAATATCTTTTAATCTGTATGACGGCGGAAGCAAAAAATATAAAATAAAAGCCAAAGATTTTGAGTTTAAATCACTCAAATTTCAAAGCAAATCATTCAAAAAACAGCTTCAATACAACATTGTAAATCTTTATTATAATATAAAATCCTTAAAAGCATCACTTTTTGCCTTAGAAAAAGCAAAAGAATACCTAAACGCCGAATTAAACAGAGTAAAAAACCTGTTTGACACAGGTGTGGTAACGGAAGATGAAGTTAAAAAAATTGAAGCAGCATTATTTAACACCCTCTATCAAATAGAGAGTGTAAAATACCAGATAAGCGAACTTAAAAAAAACCTGAACTTAGCTGTAGGAAAAGAAATTCAGAACATAGGTGATTCTAAAATCTTACCTCCGATAAACGTAAAACCCGACACGCTTGATACTATAAAAAGCTTAGAAGCTCAATCCAAGGCTATAGAACACAGCGCAAAAGCCTTAAATTCAGCGTACAAACCTCAAATAAACATTGAAGACACTTACAGCCTGTATGGTTATGACAGATATGACTCCTTTCATCCTAAAGGAGAAGATCATCAAAACCAGCTGACTTTAAGCATTAATATGATGTTGTTTGACGGCAATTCCGTAAAAAAACAAAAAGAAGCTATTTTAATTCAAAAATTATCACTTCAAAAACAGATTAACTACTATAAAAAAGAGCAAAACAAAAATATAAAATTAGCCTTACTAAATATCAAAAAAATCAAGACACAAATAAAAAGCGCAAAAAAATCCCTTGAAGCTGCGAATAAAGCATTTGAAATTATCTCAAACAGATACCACAGCGGAGAAGTTACTGTTGTAGATTATTTAGACGCTTTAAGTGTTAAAACAAACGCACTTGCACAATACAAAGCCGCACTTTACAATCTTCAGGTGGCATACGCAGCCTATTATCTTTATACAAACCACAATATTAAGGAGTATGTAAAATGAAAAAGTTATTGATTTCTGTTATGTTTTTAACGGCAAACCTTTTTGCCCAAAACCATATGAATAGACCCATGCCGACCCCTCACGTTGATGTTTTCGAAGTGGAACCGGCTAAAACATTAAAAATAAACACACTGATTTACCCGGCCGAAACCAAGGCATACGAATATGTAACGGTTGTGGCAAAGGTAAACGGGACGTTGCAAAAAATGTTCTTTAAAGAAGGCGACAAAGCCCAAAAAGGAGACGTTCTTTTTAAAATAGACGATGCGATATACAAAGCAAGGGTAGAAGCGGCTATCGCTAATCTAAAAATGGCAAAAGCCACTCTTTATAAAGCACAAAAAGACTGGGAGAGAGCTAAAAAACTCTATAAAAAACACGCAATTTCCCAAAAAGAAAGAGATGCGATTTTCAGTGCCTATAATTCAGCCCTTGCATCTCTTGAAAACGCAAAAGCAAACCTGAAACTTGCCAGAATCAATCTTGAATATACAAACGTAAAAGCCCCTGTAAGCGGGATTACCACTGTAAAAAGAGTCGATGTGGGAAATTACGTAACAATCGGAACACCACTTGTGGATATTTACAATATAGACAAAATTTACGTATATTTTTCAATTCCAAAAAGCGATTTTGAAAAAATAAAAAACGTTTATACTATAAAAGGCGATAAGTTAAAAGTCGATATCCTAAAAAACAACAAAATAGTAGCGGAGGGACTAATTGACTATAAAGACAAAAAAATAAACAAAAGCACTTCAACCGTTCAGTTCAGGGCTATAGTTGAGAATAAAGACAAAAAACTGCTTCCGGGGGATTTTGTAAAAGTCAGACTCTCAAACGTATATCAAAACAATGCCGTGCTTATCCCTCAAAAAGCCCTGCTTCAAAACCAAAAAGGCATGGTTGTATTTGTGGCGCAAAACGGAGTAGTAGGAGTTCGCCCTATTTTTGCGATAGAAGAATATAAAGATAAATTCATAGTTAAAGGTCTTGTAAAACCGGGGGATAAGGTAATAGTAAACAACTTTTTCAGAATAAGACCCGGTGCGAAAATCATTGTAGATAAAATAATAAACAAGGAATAAGAGATGTTTTCTAAATTTTTCATCAATAGACCAATCTTTGCCACCGTTGTCGCTTTAATTATCGTAATGGCGGGACTTATCGGTATAAAAAATCTGCCGGTAAAAGAGTATCCAAGCATCACTCCACCTCAGATAGTGGTAAGAGCCATATATCCCGGAGCGGATGCCAAAACACTCGCCAAAACGGTTGCGGCACCTCTTGAAGAAGCGATAAACGGGGTTGACAATATGATTTATATGAGCTCAACCCTCTCACCTAACGGAGTTGCGACCATTAATGTATTTTTTAAAATCGGAACGGACAGAAACCAGGCGAAAGTTGACGTAAACAACCGCGTACAGCTTGCCATGAGCAAACTCCCTGAAGCTGTTAGAAGACAGGGTATCAGCGTAGATGCAAGGTCACCGGACGTATTAAAATTCATAACCTTTACATCTAAAAACGGAGTTCATGATATAACTTTTATTCATAATTATTTAAAAATAAACGTTGTGGATGACTTAAAAAGAATCCCGGGAGTCGGAGATGTTATCGTTTTCGGTGATAGGGATTATTCAATAAGAATATGGTTTGACCCTCAAAAACTAAAATTTTACAACCTCTCCCCAGGCGAAATTATAAACATAATAAGAGAGCAAAATAATCAGTATACCGCAGGAAGTTTAGGTGCTGAACCTATAAAAGAAAAAGTACCTTTTAGATACAGCATTACAACAAAAGGAAGGTTTAAAACACCTGAGGAGTTTAAAAACATAATTATCCGCTCAAACCCCGACGGAAGTGCCTTGAGACTTAAAGACGTAGCAAAAGTAACACTTGGAATGGAGAGTTATAACG
>JAMOSZ010000110.1 GCA_027062625.1 Nautiliaceae bacterium | reverse complement strand
GTGATGCTTATATCTGAGTTCTCAATCATCTCGCACCTCTTCGGTGCCTCATCCGTTTTGGGATTGAAAGTATATAAAATTTTTATCCTCTTGTCAAGTGTTTTTTGCTTTTTTTTGTAAAATTTTTGAAATTTTTCTTAACTTTATTTTAAGAGCCCGAAATTTAGGAGTCTATAATTTTAAAAAAAACTTCAATTTTTTCATTTTTTTTAGTTGATTTTTCTAAATAAATTAAATTATCTCTTAATTCTCCTTTGCAATAAAAAAATTCTTTTTCTTTTAAACTCATTTTACCATTTTCCATTTTAAAAATTTTATCAGCAAAAAGTTCATCCTCTTTATTATGGGAGACTATAAATATAGTAGTTTTAAATTTATTTTTTATATTTTGTAATTCTTTTTTAATAGTCTCTCTATTTTCTAAATCCAAAGCAGAAAAAGGCTCATCCAAAAGTAAAATTTTTGGCTTTTTCATTAAAGCCCTCGCAATTGCAACTCTTTGTTTCTCACCTCCACTTAAATTTATAGGATACCTATTCTCAAAGCCATTTAATCCTACAATACTTAATATTTCATTAGCCAGCTTTTTATCTTTTTTTACAAATAATAAATTTTCAATAACACTCATATGCGGAAATAGTGCTAAATCTTGAAAAACAAACCCTATATCTCTTTTTTGAGGAGGTAAAAATATCTTTTCATTTTGCCACACCTCATTATCAACAATAATTTCTCCCTCACTTCTGTCCAATCCACTTAAAATTCTCAAAAAAGTAGTTTTACCACTTCCGCTTTTTCCTTCTATTAAATAAATGAGATTATTATTAAAATTAGAATCTACATTAAGCATAAATTTAGAAAGCTTTTTGGATATATTAACTTTTATCACTAAAACCCTTTGAGAGAATATTTAAAATAAATAAAACCAAAAAACTAAACGCAAGTAATATTGCACTATAAACAAATGCCGAATGATAATCTAAATTCTCAATATAATTATAAATAGCAATACTTGCAACTTCTGTAACTCCTGGAATGCTCCCTCCAATTATTAAAACAACTCCAAATTCTCCAATAGTATGTGCAAAAGTTAATATAACTGCTACTATAATAGACCTTTTAATATTAGGTAAAATAACTCTAAAAAAAGTTTCAATTTTAGATTTTCCAAGAGTATAAGAGACTTCAATTAAAGATTTGTTTATTTGCTCTATTGCACTTTGAATAGGGCTTAACATAAAAGGAAAAGAATAAATACAACTTGCAACAACAACTCCTTCAAAAGAAAAAAGCAATTCAATATTAAACTTTTTTAAAATACCTCCCAAATATTTATCGGAAAAAAGAATAAGCAAATAAAAACCCAAAACAGTAGAAGGCAATATTATAGGTAAAGAAAAGATGGTCTCTAAAAAAGGTTTGAATTTACTTTTTGTAAATGCTAAAAAATAAGCAATAGGCAAAGAGACAAAAAAAAGAATAATAGTAGTTAAAAATGCAACTTTAAAAGATAAAATCAAAGGAGTAAAATCAATCATATCCATATTTCTTAAAAATCTCTTGGGCAGGTTTACTTAAAATAAATCCAAAAAATAAAAAAGCATCTTTATTTTTAATAGCTCTTCTTAAAATTACCATACTCTGCTCAATGGGAGAGTAAAATTTTTTAGGAATCTCATAAAAATGAGACTTATCATATTTCAAAACTTTAATAGAAGACCTTGGAATAATTACTCCATCTACAACATTTAATCCATAAAAAATAAGCTGTGAAACATTTTGAGTATATACAATACGAGACTTTGGAAAATCAATTTTTTCTAAAAACTTAATAGCTGCCTTTCCATAAGGAGCAATTTTAGGATTTGCAATAGCAATTTTTGATAAATTATTTATAGAAGCAATTCTTTTGCGAGAAAATAGAACTATCCCACCCTTTGCATAAACAATAGGCTGTGTAAAAGCAAGTCCTTTTTTATATAAAAAAAGAGGATGTTCCTTATCTGCTGATAAAAAAACATCATAAAAAGCTCCCCTAGAAATTTGAGCAACCAATAATCCACTACTTCCTATAAAAGTATTTACCTTAACATTTGGATACAACTTATTAAATTCTTTTATAAGCTCATCTTTCAAAACTGCTAAATTAGCTGACATTGCTACATTTACATTTGCTAATAAAAAAGAAGAAAAAAGAAAGAATATTATCTTTTTCATAAAGGTTCCTATTTATAACGATAAGTAATTCTACCTTTATCCAGACTATATGGATTAATCTCCACTTTTACCTTATCTCCTGGAACAATTTTAATGTAATTCATTCTAATCTTTCCACTAATATGGCATAAAACCTCTTTATTTAATCCATCAAGCTTTACTTTAAACATAGCATTTGGAAGTGCTTCTGTTACTACTCCATCAACTTCTAAAACATCTTTTGCCATTACTCTTCCTCCGTTAAAATTATTGCTTTATTTCCAACTACTGCAATTTGATGCTCATAATGAACTCCAACTTTTTTATCTCCACAATAAACATCCCATCCGTTATCACCTAAAATAGGAAATCCATCACACTGACAAAGCATAGGCTCTAAACAAAAAACATGTCCATTTTTAACTTTCTCACCTTGATTTGGTTTACCCTCTACATAATTCAAAATTTGCGGCTCTTCGTGTGGTCTTCTTCCAATTCCATGTCCACTATATCCGTGTAAAGGCACATATCCATGAGATGTTATATAATCTTCTAAAAGTTTACTAATTTGTTTATATCTCATTCCAGGTTTTATCCTCTCAACTGCATAATAAATAGCATCCCTTGCTACATCTATCATCTTTTGATAAGGACTCTTAACATTTCCAACAATCATTGTAATAGCCGCATCCCCATACCATCCATTCATCTCAACTCCAACATCATACCCAACTACATCACCCTCTTTTAAAGGTTCATTATCTGGAATTCCGTGAATTACCACACTATTTTTACTAATGCAAACACTATTTGGAAAATCGTATAAACCTTTAAAAGCAGGTCTTCCTCCATGGCTTCTTATAAATTCCTCAGCCATTTTATCAAGTTCAATTGGAGTAATTCCAGGTTTTGTATTTTCTCTAAGAAACTTTAAAGTTTTTGCTACCAAAGCAGCTGATTTTTTTATCTCTTCTATCTCTTTTGGTTTTTTAATAGGAATAGCCATAAAAATCTCCTAAATAAAATAAGGGCTTAAAAGCCCTTTGCCGATAAAATCTCATATTTTTGCATCATAAGTTGTGCTTGAATTCTTCTCATAGTATCAATAGCTACTTGCACTACAATTAAAACTGCTGTTCCACCAAAATAGAAATTAATTCCAAGTAGCTTAATCAAAATCCAAGGTAAAACTGTAATTATTCCAAGATACAAAGCTCCCCAAAATGTTAAATAATTCGCTACTTGATTTAAATATTTTACAGTCTGTTCTCCTGGTCTAATACCTGGAATAAATCCACCTTGTTTTTTAAGGTTTTCCGCTATCTCTTTTGCATTAAAAACAATACTTGCATAAAAATAAGCAAAAAATACTACCAAAATAAATTCAAGAATATGAAAGAGAGCCCCATTTGGATTTAAAAGGTCTCTTATCTCAACTAAAATAGGATTGGTAGCTCCACTAAGCAAAGTTAATGGAAACATTAAAAGAGCACTCGCAAAAATTGGAGGAATAACCCCACTTAAATTAAGCTTTATTGGAATATAATTCATAACTCTTTTAAATCTATTTTGCATTAATACCTTTTTTTGATATGCTACTGGTATCCTTCTTTCTGCAAGCTCAACATAAATAATAAATACAATAACTCCAATTGCAATAAGAATAATTGCAAGCAAACCAATTACACTAATTTCTCCAACATCCACTAAATTTAAAAGTCCAACAATTGCACTTGGGATTGAGCTAACAATACCAGCAAAAATAATTAAACTTATACCATTTCCAATGCCTCTTTCGCTTATTTGTTCTCCAATCCAAACAAGAAGCATTGTACCACCAAGCATTGAAAAAGCAGTTAAAATCACAAAAGTAGTAGTATCAATCATTACAGCACTCTCACCCATTCTACCAGTCATTGAAGTTAAACCAATTGCAATTCCAATAGCTTGAATAAAAGCAATTGCAACCGTTGCATATTTTATAATTTTCATATACTTTTGAAAACCTTGCGAATCTTTTTTAAGCTCACCAAGCTTTGGAAAAGTAGCAGCAAGAAGCTCCATAATAATTGAAGCAGTAATATAAGGCATAACTCCAAGTGCAATAATACTCATTCTACTAACGGCATTACCGCTAAACATATTAAGTAAGCCTAACGCATCATTTTGATGCCCGGCAAAAAAATCTTTAATAACTTCTAAATTAACCCCAGGCACTGGCACATATGCAAGAACTCTATAAATAAGAAGAAAGCCAAGGGTAATTAGAATTTTTTTAGCTACTGGATTCATACCCTTACTTTCCAGAAGTTGTAATATTAGCGTCTTTAATTTTATCTTTTAATTCTTTTGCTTTTGTTCCAATTAATTTAACTGCTTTTGCTCTTATTTTCACAATTTTTCCAAGAGATTCCATTGTAATTTCATCAAGCTCTAAAATTTTTGTAATTTTATCTACATTAATAGCTTGTGGTTTTTCTCTTCTACTTCTAAAACCTACTTTTGGTAATCTTCTTTGAAGTGGAGTTTGACCACCCTCAAACCCTCTTTTTTGAGAATATCCACTTCTTGCTTTTTGACCTTTTTGCCCTCTTGTTGCAGTTTTTCCATATCCACTTGCAGCTCCGCGTCCTACTCTCTTTGTTTTATGAGTTGAGCCAGCTGCTGGTTTTAAGTTATTTAATGCCATGATTACGCCTTTTTACTTTTAATCATTTGTAAAGCTTTAATTGTTGCTCTAACTAAGTTATGAGGATTATTGCTTCCAAGAGATTTAGACAAAATATCTTTAATACCAACAAGTTCAAGCACTGGTCTTACTGCACCCCCTGCAATTAGCCCTGTACCCTCACTTGCTGGTTTAAGCAAAATTTTACTTGCATTATATTTAGCTTGCACATCGTGATTAATTGTATTCCCGTGAATACCTTCAATTTTTACAAGGTTCTTAAATGCATCATCAATAGCTTTTCTGATTGCATCTGGAACTTCTTTTGCTTTTCCAGTTCCAACTCCAACAATACCTTTTTTATTTCCAACAACTACTAAGGCATTAAATCTAAATCTTCTACCACCTTTAACAACCTTAGTAATTCTTCCAATATTAACAACTACTTCTTCAAATTCTTCTCTATTGTAATCTCTTACTACTTTTTGTCTTTTAGCCATTTGCCTTTTCCTTTATAGTTTTATACCATTTTCTCTTAGAGTATCTGCAAATGCTGCAACTACACCATGATATTTATATCCATTTCTATCAAAAGCAACTTTTTCAATATTTGCATTTTTTAATTTTTCAGCAAAAATAACCCCTGCTTTTTTAGCTCCTTCAATATTTGAAGGAAGTTTTTCTTCAAGATGAGCAGTATTCAAATGCACAAGAGTATGACCTTTTGTATCATCAATTGCTTGAATAATTAAGTATCTATTTGATTTATAAATAGTTACTCTTGGCATTTCAGCTGTACCACTAATTCTCCCTCTTATTCTTCTTTTTCTTTTAAGTTTTCTTAAATCTCTTTTTGCAAGTTCTTTACTTCTTCTCATCTCTCACCCTTATTTCTTAGCTGTTTTACCAGCTTTTCTAATAATAACTTCATCAACATACTTAATACCCTTACCTTTATAAGGTTCAGGTTTTCTAAATGCTCTAATTTCAGCAGCAACTTGACCAACTTGCTGTTTATCAGTTCCTCTTACAGTAATAATGTTTCTCTCAACTGTAATAGTAATTCCTTTTGGAATTTCATACTCAATTGGATGAGAATATCCAAGATTTAATACAAGCTTATTCCCTTGAATATTAGCTCTATAACCAATACCATTCACTTCAAGCTTTTTCTCAAAACCTTTTGTAAGTCCAATTACCGCATTATTTGCAAGGGCTCTAACAGTCCCCCACATTGCTTTTGCAAATTTAGTATCCTCTGTTGGTTCAAAAGTTAAAGTATCACCATCAATATTAACTTTTACAACGCCTCTTGTATCAATCTCTTTACAATCTTGGCCTTTACAAATAATCAATTTATTCCCTTCAAGTTTAGCAGTAAGGCCATCTGCTAACTTTACGGGTTGCTTACCAATTCTACTCATCAAAGCTCCTTAAATAATTTTACCAAATACTACAAATAACTTCGCCGCCTACTTTTAATTTGTAAGCTTCATCGTTTGATAATACACCTTTATTTGTTGAAACAACTAACGTACCAAATCCGTTTTTATAATTTTTAATATCTTTATATCCCTTATAAACCCTTCTACCAGGCTTAGAAATTTTTTTAACTTCATTAATTACAGGATTACCATCTTCGTCATATTTTAAAGTTACATTGATAAACTTTTTATTGCCATCTTCAATAACTTTATACCCTTCAATGTAACCCTTTTCTTCAAACACTTTTAAAATATCTTCCATAAGTTTAGAGTGAAGTAGAGTTGTTACTTCTTGACCTCTCATAGAGGCATTTCTAATTCTTGTAAGTCCATCTGCAATAATGTCATTCATCATCTCTTAACCTTTACCAACTTGCTTTTTTTACACCAGGCAAAAGCCCTTCATTTGCCATTTTTCTAAGACAAATTCTACAAATTCCAAAATCTCTATAAACAGAGTGTGCTCTACCACAAATAGAGCATCTTGTATATGCTCTAACTTTAAATTTTGGCTCTCTTTTAGCTTTAATAATTAATGCTTTTCTTGCCATACTACTTTCCTTTTTTAGTAAATGGAAATCCGATAAGTTCAAGCATTCTTTCAGCTTGCTTATCATCTTCTGTTGTTGTTGAAATGTTAATATTCATTCCGTGAACTTTAATTATATCATCATAATCAATTTCAGTAAAAACCAGTTGCTCTGTAAGTCCAAAGTTAAAGTTTCCTCTTCCATCAAATCCATCTCTTCTTACACCTTTAAAATCTCTAACTCTTGGAAGAGCAATTGAGATTAACTTTTGTAAAAAGCTCCACATCATATCGCCTCTTAGAGTTACTTTAACTCCAACAGGCATCCCTTCTCTTACTTTAAATCCAGCAACTGACTTTCTTGCAGGAGTAATAACCGCTTTTTGTCCAGTAATTTTAGTAATAGTATCAGCAACATTTTGAATAAGCTTTTTATCTCTACTACCTTCACCAACTCCCGCACTAACAACAATTTTTTCAAGATTTGGAATAAGCATAGGGTTTTTAATATCAAACTCTTCAACAAGTTTAGGTCTAACTTCTTTATAATATCTCTCTTTTACTTCAAATGTTGCCATCGTCTTAACCTTCTACTTTTTTTACATTTGAGATGTGAATTGGTCTCTCAACATATTCAAACCCACCTTTTGGGTTCTCTTCTGTTGGCTTAACAGCCTTTTTAACAATATTCACACCCTTTACAATAACTTTTGCTTCTTTTGGAAGCACTTTAATTACTTCACCAACTTTACCTTTATCATCACCGGTAATAACTTTTACAGTATCTCCTCTTTTAATTTTAAATTTAGGAGGTAAATTTTTTCTAGCAGCCATTATAACACCTCCGGAGCTAATGATGTAATTTTTTGGAACCCTTCATATCTAACTTCCCTTGCAACAGGTCCAAAAATACGAGTTCCAACAGGTTCTTTTTTAGCATCAATGATAACAGCAGCGTTATCATCAAATCTAATTAAACTTCCATTTTCTCTTTGAAGCTCTTTTTTAGTTCTAACAACAACAGCCTTAACAACTTGACCTTTTTTAACTTTTCCGTTTGGAAGGGCTTTTTTAACAGAAGCTACGATAATATCACCAACTCTTGCGTATCTTCTTTTTGACCCTCCCAAAACTTTAATACACATAATCTCTTTTGCACCGCTGTTATCAGCTACTTTTAATCTTGTAAATGGTTGAATCATTCTTATTCTCCTCTTTCTACAATTTCTTTAAGAACAAAATTCTTTCTTTTAGAAATTGGTCTGTGTTCAATTGCTGTTATAATATCACCAACTTGTGCTTGGTTTTCTTCATCATGAACAAGATATTTTTTAAATTTTTTAACAATTTTGTGATATCTTGGATGCAAAACTTTTCTCTCAACCAAAACATTAATAGTTTTATCACCAGTTTTTTTAATAACTTTTCCTTGAATAACTCTTTTAGGCATTAGTTACCCCTTTTTTGTCTCATCGCAGTTTTAATTCTTGCGATGTCTCTTCTAATTTTAGAAATAATTGAAGTATCTTGCAACTGCATAGTTTTAAGCTTCATTCTATTTTCAAATAGCTCCATTTTTTTATTTTTTAAAAGCTCTTGAAGCTCAGCTTCACTTTTTTGTAAAAGTTCTTGAAAATTTAGCTTAGTATAACTCATTTTCGCTCTCCATAGTTACAATTTTTGTTTTAAAAGGCAATTTAGCCGCTGCAAGATTTAAAGCTTTCATAGCAGTATTATGATCTACCCCAGTAATTTCAAAAATAATTCTACCAGGTTGAATATTCATTACCCACTCTTCAACGCTTCCCTTACCTTTACCCATCCTAACCCCAACAGGTTTAGCAGTTAAAGGCTTATCTGGGAAAACTCTAATCCAAATTTTACCAGTTCTTTTCATAGTTCTACTTAAAGCTACCCTTCCAGCTTCAATTTGTCTTGAATTAATTCTTCCAAGCTCAATAGCTTTTAGTCCATATGTTCCAAATGCAAGGCTATTTCCTCTATAAGCCTTACCTCTGTTTCTACCTTTTTGTTGCTTTCTATATTTAGTTCTTTTTGGCATTAACATTTCTGCGTCCTTTTCTTCTTCTTAGAGGTTTTTTCTCCTCGTTAGAAGTTACTGGTTGATTTCCTTTTTTTTGTAAAACTTCACCTTTGAAAATCCAAACTTTAACTCCAATAATCCCATAAGTTGTAAGAGCCTCAGCAAATCCATAATCAATTTTAGCTCTAAGTGTATGAAGTGGAACTCTTCCTTCAAGATACCACTCAGTCCTTGCCATTTCAGCTCCATTAAGTCTTCCAGAAACTTGAACTTTAATACCCTTTGCACCAGCTTTTAGGGCATTTTGAATAACTTTTTTCATAGCTCTTCTAAAAGCTACCCTTCTTTCAATCTGATTTGCAACATTCTCAGCTGCAAGTTGAGCACTAAGTTGAGGTTTTCTCTCTTCTTTAATATTTAAAATTAACTCTTTATCTCCAATAAGTTTTTGAAGTTCTTTTTTTAATACTTCAACTTCGCTCCCACCTTTTCCAATAATAATTCCCGGTTTTGCAGCAAAGATTGTAATTCTAACTTTCTTAGGAGTTCTTTCAATTAAAATATCGCTAATTCCAGCATAATAAAGTTTTTTCTTTAAAAATTTTCTAATTTCATAATCATTTAAAACATTCTCAGGCATAGTATTATAGTTAATAAACCATCTACTTCTCCAATTTCTATTAATCCCAAGTCTTAGTCCGATTGGATTCGTTTTTTGACCCATTAGCTTTCCTTTTCAACTTCTACATAAATGTGAGATGTAGGCTTTAAAATTCTACTTGCCATACCTCTTGCTCTTGGTCTAAATCTTTTAAGATATGGACCTCTATCAACTGTGCATTTTTTAACAACTACCTCATTTGCATCATATCCACCATTTGCAACCGCACTTTTTAACACTTTTGCAATAATTCTAGCTGCTTTATTTGGCATAAATTCAAGCTTTGCAAGAGCTTCTTCTGCATTCATTCCTTGAATCTCTCTTGCAACAAGCCTTGCTTTTGTTGGTGAAAGTCTAATAAATCTCAAAATTGCTTTGCTCATCACCTATCCTTACTTACCAATTTTCTTTTGAACAGAACCTTTATGACCTCTAAAAGTTCTTGTTGGTGCAAATTCACCAAGCTTAAATCCTACATGTCTTTCAGTAATATAAACCGGCACAAAATCTCTACCATTGTGAACATTAATTGTAAGTCCAATCATTTCAGGCACAATTGTACTTCTTCTAGACCAAGTTTTAATTGGTTTTGGATTTTTTTCTTCTTTTGCTTTAAGTACTTTTTTCATTAAATGGTCATCTACAAAAGGACCTTTTTTAGTGCTTCTTGCCATGAGCTATCCTTATTTTTTTCTTCTTGAAATAATATATTTATCAGATTGTTTTTTCTTCCTAGTTTTATAACCCTTAGTTGGCATACCCCAAGGTGTAACTGGATGGTTACCTTTGCTTCTACCTTCACCACCACCGTGTGGATGGTCAACTGGGTTCATAGCAACCCCACGAGTTTGTGGTCTAATTCCAAGCCATCTGCTTCTTCCAGCTTTTCCGATAGTAATATTTTGATACTCAGCATTTCCAACAGTTCCAATAGTTGCCATACATTCACCAAGGATTTTTCTCATCTCTCCACTTGGTAGTCTTAGAATTACATATTTTCCCTCACGTCCCATAATTTGACAACTATTCCCAGCTGCTCTTGCAATTTGCCCACCTTTACCAGGCTTCATTTCAACATTATGCACAACAGTACCAACTGGAATATTTTTAAGCTTCATTGCATTACCTGGTAAAATATCAAGTCCAGCCTCAGCTGACATAACGGTATCACCAACTTTTAAACCTTCTGGTTGGATAATATATCTTTTATCTCCATCTACATAACTAACCAAACAAATTCTACAATTTCTATAAGGGTCATATTCAATTGTCATAACTTTACCAGGAATTCCAAATTTATCTCTTTTAAAATCAATGATTCTATAAAGTTTTTTATGTCCAGCTTCTCTATGGCGAGAAGTAATTCTTCCATAGTTATTTCTTCCAGCTTTTTGAGGAAGCTTAATAAGTAACTTTTTTACCGTCGGTTTAGATGTAATATCGCTATTATCAAGCGTACTCATAAATCTTCTTGACGGAGTATATGGTTTATATGTTTTTACTGCCATCTTTTTCCCTTTATACACTTAGGCTTTCAAGTTTTGCATCTTCTGGTAATTTTACATAAAACTTTTTATAATCAGGTCTTTTACCTTCAACTCCTCTAAATCTTTTTACTTTCCCTTTTTGTCTAAGAGAATTAACTTTAATAGGAGTTACTCCAAAATATTCTTTAAAAATCTGTTTAAGTTGATTTTTAGTAACTTTTGGCGTTGTTTGAACTACAAGCACCCCTTGCTCTTGAAGGTTAAGTGCTTTTTCTGTATATACGATTGATTTAATATCTGTAATATCTGCCATAGCTTAGCCCTTTATAACTTTATCAAATGCTGCTTTGTCAAAAATGATTGCTTTATATACACTTGCATAATATGCATTAAGCTCTTCTGGTGTAATAACATACACATTTGGAAGATTTCTAAATGCAAGATATGTTTTATCATCCATATTATCAACAACAATTAAATAATCTTTTTCTTTTTTAAAATTATCTGTTAAAAATTTAGCTGCATCTTTTGTTTTACCTGATTCAATTTTTAGTTCATCAATTACATAAAGCTTAGAATTTTCAGCTTTTTCATTAAGTGCATATTTTAATGCAACTCTTTTTTGCTTTTTATTAAGTTTTTGTGACCAATCTCTCTCATTTCTAGGTCCATGAGCTACTCCTCCACCAACCCATTGAGGAGCTCTGATTGACCCTTGTCTTGCTCTTCCAAGTCCTTTTTGTCTAAATGGCTTTTTACCACCACCGCTCACTTCACCTCTTGTTTTAGTGTGAGCTGTTCCTGCCCTTTGATTTGCAAGATAAGCTTTTACATACAAATAAAGGTTATGAGGATTGATACCTTGAAAATCCTCTGGTAATTGATTAATAACTTTTACACTCATTTCACAATCCTTACTTTACCTAAACTTCCATTACTTCCAGGAACACTTCCTTTAATTACTAAAACACCCATATCTTCGTTAAATTCTACTACTTCTGCATTAACAGTAACATTTTCATTTCCATAATGTCCTGGCATTTTTTTACCAGGCATAACACGCCCTGGAAATTCACAGTTACCAATTGATCCTGGTGCTCTGTGGAATCTACTACCATGAGCTCCTGGTCCACCAGCAAATCCATATCTTTTAACAACCCCTTGAAAACCTCTTCCTTTTGATTTAAAAGTAAGTTTTACTTTTTTAGCATCTTTTAAAGGTTCAAGACTTAAATCACCTGGTTCATTATTTGCAACTTTAAGCTCAACAAATCTATTAAACTCTTTACTAAGTCCATATTTTTTTTGCATACCTTCAATTGGCTTATTAATTTTTTTACCTCTTGGATAAGCAACCAAAGCTTTTCCATTCTCTTTGAGCTCACACACTTTTGCAGGGATAATTTTAAGTAATGTTACAGGAATAGACTTTTCCCCTACTAATCTACTCATTCCGATTTTTTCAACTATAAATTCCATTTATTCTCCTTAACTTAATGCCCTAACTTCTACATCAACCTCAGGTGCCAATTCAAGCTTCATCAATGAGTCAACTGTTTCTGGTTGAGCATTTACAACATCAATAAGACGTCTGTGAATTCTAATTTCAAATTGCTCTCTACTATCCTTATTAATATGAGGCGACCTTAAAACTGTATATCTTCTAATTTTTGTAGGTAGAGGAATAGGTCCTTTTACTTCCGCTCCTGTTCTTTTAATAGCGTCTGTAATAATACTTACCGCTTTATCAAGCACTCTATGATCATATGCTTGAAGTTTAATTCTAATTTTTTCCATTTGCCATCCTTTAAACATCTCGTGGTTTTTCCACGCTTTGTGGAGTGAAATTATAAGAGATTTTTAAGTTTTTTGCAAGATTTCTTCTTACATTTTTTCCTTAAAAAAAGGAAAAGAAACTACTCTTTTCTCTCCAAAGAGTTCCAATTTTTAGGGATGAAAGCATTTTTAGAAATATACTCAACCACTTCATCCACATCATCAGTAACAATAAATAAATTCAAATCACTTCTATCAATATAATCATGCTCTAACATTGTCTCATAAAACTTCAAAAGCGGCTTATAAAACTCACTTCCAAAAAAAACAACTGGAATTTTACTCATTTTACCAGTTTGAATTAATACCAAAGTTTCGCTAAGTTCATCCAAAGTTCCAAAACCTCCTGGCATCATAACAGTTCCAACGCTATACTTTAAAAAAGTTACTTTTCGCGTAAAGAAATATCTGAATTTAAGAGGAATTTTTACATAAGGATTGATATTTTGCTCGTGAGGTAAATCAATATTAAGCCCAATACTAATCTTTGCTCCTTTATTTGCAGCCTCCATTATTCCAGGTCCACCCCCTGTCATAATCGCAAAACCCCTCTCACTCAATTTTCTTGAAATCTCCTCAGCCTTCTTATAATAAAAACCTCCTCTTTTTTCTCTTGCACTTCCAAAAATAGAAATAGCCGGTGGAATATCTTCAAGCTCTTCAAATGCATCAGTAAAATCACTAAGAATCCTAAATATTCTCCACATATCCTTTGTTAAATTTCTATTATCCAAAAACTCTTTTTGTATATCTCTCATTTTTTCCCTTTAAAAAAGTTTCCCCATTCTTCTGTATCCCAGATAAAATAAAATAACACCTATTACAATCTCTCCGGTAAAATAAGGCAGTAAATCTATAAATTCAGTTCCCCTGAAAAATATAGACTGAGCACCTTCAATATAGTATTTTACCGGTGAGATAATGCTGAGTTTTTGAAGCCAAGGCGCCATGGAATGAATCGGTGTCCAAGCCCCGCTTAAAAACAAAAGCGGCATAATAACCAAAACGGTATATTGGGAAACTTCAAGGACGCTGTTTGAATAGGCGGCAATTACAAGGGCAATTCCTCCCATAGCCATTATAAAGAAAAACGTTAAAAGGAAAAAATAAAACAGATTTCCGTTTATCGGCACCCCGAACACCCCAAACAGTATAAGCCCTATTCCCATTACAAGGCCTACCGTTATTATAAAAATCTGCGAAAAAATTTTAGCAAACATAATCAATGCCCCGTTGACCGGCATCAAAAGCATAATATCCCATGTCCCGGCTTCTTTTTCTCTTACGAACACAACGGCTATCAAAACAAGACTCAGCATTGTGGTAACGCTTAAAAGCTCACTCAGACTCATAAACCATTTTGAATTTGAATTCGGATTAAAAAGTTTATAGATTTTAATATCAACAGGCATTTTACCGTCTATCATGGAATAAATTGTCTGGGTTAAATACTGAACGGACACCTCAGCCTGAGCGGCAGCGGTTGAGTCGATAATTACGTTAAGTTTAGCCGCCCTTTTTTGCATAAAATCTTTTTCAAAATCCTTATCAAATATAATTCCAACCATTATCTCTTTGTTAAACACCGCTTTTTTAAGCTCTTCTTCATTTAAAAACCTTTTTGGTTTTTGAAATTCAGGAGCGTGCAGATGAGCTAAAATCTTCTGCGGCAAAAGCTCACCTGAATAATTTACATACCCTACACTTACGTTTCTTGGCTTAATTTCAATCCCTTTACCGGCAACATAAATATCAAACGTAAAAGCATAAATCAGTATAAAAACAAGCCCCACATTCCTTAAAAAAACCAAAATCTCTTTTTTAAAAACGGCAAAAAACTTTTTCATTTAAGCTCCTTTTTTAAAAGCAGCGAACCGATAAAGAGTAAAGCGGCGGCATAAAAAATCAAAATAAAAAAGTATTCCACATTTTTTGGCGAATTAAATCCCTGATTTATTAAAAACGCATCATACAAAAGATGATTGTAATACATTACAGGAAAGAGATGAGCTTCTATATAACTCTCCCCTGTCATTGAAGAGATCGGCATCAAAATACCCGAATACAAAAACCCCGGAATTACCGTTATAATAATCGTTAACACCAAAGCCGTAACCTGACGTGATGTAATAATGGATACCAAAAGCCCTATACCGATACTTATGATTATATAAATTTCCGTTGCCAAAAAATAAAGCAGAAAACTTCCCTTAAAGGGGACTTTAAATATATAAACGGCTATTAAAAAGAGAATAAACGTATTAAAAGAATATAAAACAAAAGGCGGGGTCAGTTTTGCTATTAAAAACTCTATTTTTGAAACAGGGGATGAATAGAAATTAAAGATAGTCCCTACTTCTTTTTCTTTTACGATTAAAAGAGCAGCAATAATTGCCGGGGCTATAAGCATAGTAAGTCCGATAAGTCCTGGGACTATTCCGTTTTCATCGCGCATGGATTCGTTGAAAAAGTTTCTCTGATTTATCTTAAAAGGCACCTTAACGCCGTTTTTTTCAAGCTGATTTAAAAACACCCCCTGAACGTATCCTTCAAGAGTCGTGGCCCTAAGAGGAAAACTTCCGTCGATATATACGGCAACCTCGGAATCGCGGGAGTGCATTAGATTTTTTTCAAAATTATGGGGGATTATTATAAACAAATCGGCTTTGTTCTGCTTTATAAGCCTTAAAGCCTCATTATCGGTAATATTTAAAACTTTTGTATCAAAATATTTTGTGGTGCTGAACGCCCTTATGATTTCCTGAGACATTTTTGTATTGTCCCTATCGATTATCACTGTTCTTGAATGCGTAACCTCCATTCTGATACCGTATCCAAAAAGGATAACAACCATAGCGGGAATTAAATAAACCATTATTATCATTTTAGAGCGCCACAAATCTATAAACTCTTTTTTTAAATAGGCTTT
>JAMOSZ010000109.1 GCA_027062625.1 Nautiliaceae bacterium | reverse complement strand
TTTGCTCAAATTTGTTAAAATAAACACTTTTTTAAAAAATTGCCCCAATTTGCTGATAAAATTATACCAAAACAGATAAGGAATAGCAAATGAGGGATTTATTTGTTTTAAGAGAGGTTAAAATAAGTAGAGACGGGAAGAGTTTGAAGATAGAGGATAATCCAATAAAAAAAATTCCCATTTCCCTTATTAGGAATGTCTATTTTTTTGGAAATGTAGAGTTAAATAACAGTGCTAGAAATTTGCTTTTAGAGAAAAATAAGCCGATATATCTTTTCTCTTCAAAGGCTGAGTTTAGGGGAATTATTCATAATGCAAAACTAAAAAGTAACTATAAAAACAGGCTTTTGCAGTATAAGCATCTTGAAAATTTGGAAATTGCAAAATTTATCGTAAATAGAAAAATTGAGACGATTGAGGCTTATACAAAGAGATCTTTGAGAAGGTATAAAGAGAAGTTAAAAGAGGCTAAGAGTCTAAATGAGGTTTTGGGGGTTGAGGGGAGTTGTAGTTTGTATCTTTTTGAAAAAATAAGAGAAGAGTTAAAAAGCGTTGGGATTGAATTTAAAAAAAGAGAGTTTCATCCTCCAAAAGATAGAGTTAATTCTTTGCTTAGTTTTGCTTATTCGCTTTATTATGGGTTTTTGCATACGGTTATTTTAGAAGATGGATTTGACCCTTACCTTGCTTTTTTGCATAGAAAAAGAGGGAAGCATATGGCGTTTGTTAGTGATGTTATGGAGGGGTATAGGGTTTATCTTAGTGCTTTTGTTGTAAAGGTGTTAAAGAGTGGAAAAATTGGGGATGAGGATTTTAAGGAAGGGGATGTTTATTTGAGTTATGAAGGGAGGAGAAAATTTGTAAAGCTTTATTTGGAGTTTGTAAAGGTGCTTGATAATTATTCGTTTTTAGAAGAGATAAAGTCTAAATTATCTGAGATGTAGGTTTTGTGGAGGTTGTTGTTTATTAAAAGTTCGTTTATGTCTTTGCCGTATTTTGGGTCCCAGTTTAAGAATTTGACTCTAACTCCATACTCTTTTGCCTTTTTTGCAAGGTTTAGGCTTCCTTCAAAGCCGGCTTTGTCTTTGTCAAACGCTATTATTATGGTTTTGTCTTTAAAAAATTGAAAATTAATTGGGTTAAAGCTGCCAATGCCTTCAACTCCTACAACATTTATCTTTTTTAAAGAAAGGGCGTCTATGTGACCTTCGGTGAAATAGAAAGTATCAAATTTTTTGAGTTTGTTAAGGGTTAGGGGATAAGGTAGAGGATTTAAGAGGCGTTGGCTTGACATTTCAAGCTCTTTGAATTTGCTAGGATAAATATTTCTAAATCTAAGGGCGGTTATTAGGTTTGTGTAGATGTCAAATGATGGGACAATAGCAAAGGAAGAGAAGTTAAACTTCATTTTGCCTTTTAGAAAAATTCCAAATTGAGTTAAGGATTTATAGTCAAAAAGATTTGCGAGCTTATCGGTTAGCTCAAACATGTCCTCTCTTGATAAAAAGCCTATGTTTTTAGTGTAGTAAATTTTGCGAGAGGCATAGTAGTTTATTTTTGGAGTTTGATTGGTTTTTAGGGAAAAGGCGTAGATGTAGGTTATTATGGTTTGGAATTTTGATTCTATGTCAAGGTATTTAAAGTTTTTGATGTTTTCTGTTAGGGAGATGGTTTTTGGGGCTTTTGGGATTTTGAGCGGTTTTCTTATGATTTTTATTTTTATTTTTGTTGATTTGTTGTTGGATGGGATTTTATAGTTGTCTTCATATCCTGTTAAAAGTTTGAATATTTCTTTGTTGCTAAGCCCTCTAAATTCTTTTAGATAGGTCCAAATTGGGATTATTTGTCCGCATTTGTTTTTTCTGTTGCAGATTATAACGGGTTTTAGTTTCTCTTTGTTGGGGATGTAAGCTTCTTTTTTTTGACAAAAAGGGCAGATTAAATGGTAGTAGGTTGAGCGTTTTGTGGGGTTTAGCTCAGGGAGGAGCATTTCGATGTCAATGTTTTGAAAAAGTTGATTTAAATCCATTGAGAACCTTTTTTGATACAATTATACAAAAAGGGAAGCGGTGAGATTTGTTGTGGCGTATGATGTAAGTGATAATAAAAAGAGAAGAAAAATCCAGAAATTTATTTCCCAGTGGAGTGATGAGTGGCAAAAAAGTGTGTATGAGGTGGATGTAAGCAGGGGCGAAATAAAGAGGATTTTTAAGTTTTTGAGTGAAGTGTGCGAGGATGGGGATAAGTTCTTGATATTTCCTATAAAAGAGGGGTTTAGTTTTGGGAGAGGAAGTAGGGTGGAGTTTGTGATATGAATGTGGTTATTTCTTATGATATAAGAGATAAGAGGAGGATAAAAAAGGTTGCGAAGTATTTAGAAGGGGTTGGGGTTAGGGTGCAGTATTCTGTTTTTTTGTTTGTGGATGTGGATAAGAGGAAGTTAAAAAAGATAGTAAGGGAAGTTTTGAGGATGATTGAGAGTGAAGATAGTATTAAGGTGTATAAGCTTGATTTGAGGTATGTGATTGCCAATTATGATATAAGCGAGTTTATTGTTTAGGAGGTGAGATGGATGAAATTTTTAAAAAAATTGATGAGATGTTTGAGAGTGAAGAGGTTTCAAAAGAGATTTTAGAGGAGTTAAAAAGTATTAGAGCGGTTTTGCTTGGGGGGATTAAGAAAGAGGAGAGGGATAAAAGGCGGCTTAATAAGGCGTATTATAAATTTTATTATGAATTTCGCGAGAGAATGAGAGAAAGAGAGAGGGAGGGGTATTTCCCGGAATTTGAGATTGAGGGGAGAGTTTATGCAATAAATAAAAACGGGCTTATGTATGATAAAAAAAGCGGTAAATTGTTGAGTAAAAATGAAGCATTTAAGATATATGAGAAGATATTTTATGAGGGTTATTTTGTGATGTGACATATTTTGACTTGGATTTTGGGTATTATTTTATAAAAAGGATGTAGAATGAAAAAGATGTTTTTACTTTTTTCTCATAGATTAACTGATGAGCAGGAGATGGATGCGAGGGAGAATTTTGGGGTAGAGGAATTTGTTTATTTACCTGAAAAACTCCAAAAAGTTTGGTCAAATATTCCACCAGAAATTGAAGATATAAAGCCGTTGCTTGAAGATATTAAGCAGTTTTTAAGAGATAATGC
>JAMOSZ010000108.1 GCA_027062625.1 Nautiliaceae bacterium | reverse complement strand
AAAGACAGGAAGAAGCGAAGAAGATTTACTTTATGAAGTATTACTTAAATATGGAATTGATTTAACAGCACCTATTGAAGAAAAAGAAATTAACGGCAAAAAGGTCTATATCGTAGGATTTGGAAGTCTTATTATTTATTTTGATGAAATAGATATCGAAATAGCAAAAGAGATAGTTAATTTAGTAAAAGTTTATGAGAGTGATTTTAGTGTTTTAGTATTGAAAGATGATAGTTTTGCAAGTAGTAAGGATAAAGTAAATATAGTTGAGTTTTTTAAACAAATGAATCTGTTTGATAAAATAATTACTCTTTAAAGCAATAAACGAATAATATGTCGAAAAATTACAAAAATTTATACATTAAAGGCGAAAAATGGAAATAAAATTTTATGACCCGTTTGAGAACGAAAATTTAAAATATCAAAAAGACGCAATAGAGGCTATTACTAATATATTTAACGGTCAAGAAATAACTCAAACTCTTTTTGGAATAAAAGCCGGCAATGTGGTAGGAACGGAACAAATTGATACCGGTATAGGAAACAGGCTTACTTTAAGTGAAGACGAACTGTTAAAAAACATACAAGATATTCAAAAAAGAAATGCCCTTGAAGTTACTAAATCTATTGATAAAAACAACCTAAATTTTTCAATAGAAATGGAAACGGGAACAGGTAAAACATATGTGTTTTTAAGAACAATATTTGAACTTAATAAAAAATACGGATTTAAAAAATTTATAATAGTAGTGCCGAGTATTGCTATTAAAGAAGGAATTAAGAAAAATTTAGATATTACAAAAGAGCATTTCAAAACTATTTATAATAACATCCCATATAATTATTTTATCTATGATTCAAGTAAGTTAAATCAAATTAATGAATTTGCAAGAAGCAGTGATATTGAAATTATGATAATAAACATTGATGCCTTTAATAAAAGTAAAAATGTAATTAATTTGCCACAAGAAGCGACACTTGGTGAAAAACCGATTGATATAATAGCTTCTACAAGACCTATCGTAATAATTGATGAACCTCAAAGTGTTGATACAACAGAAAAAGCTAAAAGTGCAATAAAATCCTTAAACCCTCTTTTTATTTTGCGATATAGTGCAACACATAGAGAAAAATACAATTTAATGTATAAATTAGACGCAGTTGATGCATATGAAAAGAAATTAGTAAAACAAATCGAAGTGGCAAGTGTTCGTCTTAATGATACTTCAAACTTGCCTTATATTAAGTTTATTTCCGTTGATAATAAAAAAGGCATTAAAGCTAAAATCGAAATAGATATATTAGAAAAAGGAGTTGTAAAAAGAAAAACAAAGACTATTAAAGGGAATAGTGACCTTTTTGAAATAACAGGAAGAGATATTTACAATGGATATTTGGTTAGAGAAATTTACGCTGAAGTTGAGAATGAATATATAGAATTTGCAAATGGGAAAATTATCAGATTAAAAGAATCAATAGGGGAAGTTGATAAAGAACATCTTCAATATTTGCAAATTAAAAAAACAATCGAAGAACATTTAGAAAAAGAAAAATTGCTTTTAAATAAAGGAATTAAAGTTTTAAGTCTATTTTTTATTGATAAAGTTGCAAATTATAGAATGTATGACGAAGAAGGCAATCCTATTAAGGGAAAATTTGTAGAATATTTTGAAAAAGCTTTTAATGAGCTTAGCAAGTTGCCAAAATTCAAAGAGTTATATGAAAAAGTTTATAAAAATTTAAATATAGAGCAGATTCACGATGGATATTTTTCTGCTGATAAAAAAGGAAGACTTAAAGATACAAAAGGTGATAGTAAAGACGACGAAACAACATATGAAAAAATAATGAAAAATAAAGAAAAACTTTTGAGTTTAGAAGAACCTTTAAGGTTTATTTTTTCCCATTCGGCTTTGAAGGAAGGATGGGATAATCCAAATGTATTTCAAATATGTACTCTTAATGAAACAAAATCCAGTATTAAAAAAAGACAAGAAATAGGAAGAGGTCTTAGACTTTGTGTAAATAACAAAGGTGAGAGGGTTTATGGATTTGAAGTAAATAGACTGACAGTCATTGCAAATGAAAGCTATAAAGAATTTGCTGAGACTCTTCAAAAAGAATATGAAAAAGACTTAGGAATTAAGTTTGGTAGTTTAGAGAAACATATCTTTTATCCTATTTTAGAAGAAAAAAGTGAAGAATTGTATGAATTTTTAGTAGAAAATAAATATATTGATAAAAAAGGAAAAGTAACAGAAAAATTAAAACAAGAAATTGATAATTTACCATTACCTAAAGATTTTGAAGAAAAAAAAGAAGAAATTGTAGCTACTATTAAAAAAGTAATCGGCAAAAAAATTGAAATTAAAAATGCAAATGAAAGAAAAAGTGTTAAACTTAAAAAAGAGGTTCTTTTAACTCCAGAGTTTCAAGAGCTTTGGAATAGAATTAAACATAAAACAATTTATAAAATAGAATTTGATGTTGAAGAACTAATCCGTAAATGCATAAAAAGAATTGATGAAGAAGTAAAAATTGGACACATTAAATATGAATATGAAAAGGCTAAAATAGATGTAAATAGAAGTGAAATAAATACAACAGATGAAATAAACAGAGTTGAACATTTAGCAGAAGTTAGCTTTGATTTACCGGATATTGTAAGCTTTTTACAAGAAGAAACAAAGCTAAAAAGAAAAGATATTATAAAAATCTTAACAGGAACGAATAAACTAAGCCATTTTAAAAACAATCCGCAAAGATTCATTGAAGAAGTTTTAAAAGTAATAAAGCAAGAGTTGAATAAATTAATTGTTGAAGGTGTGAAGTATGAAAAAATAGGTGATTCTGAATATGCAGTGCAAGAAATTTTTGATAAAGAAGAAATAGTAGCGTATCTAAAAAATTTAAAAGAATCACAAAAAAGTGTAACAGATTTTGTAATTTGTGATAGCGAAATTGAAAAAAAATTTGTAGAAGAGTTTGATAAAAACGATAATGTAAAACTTTTTGCCAAGTTACCTCCAAATTTCAAAATAAATACACCTGTGGGAAGTTATAATCCTGATTTTGCTATTGTAGTTGAAGTAGAAGGAGAAGAGAGGCTTTATTTTGTGCTTGAGAGTAAAGGAAGTGATTTAGAAGAAGATAGAAGAGGAAAAGAAAATCAAAAAATTAAATGTGCAAAGAGACATTTTGAGCTATTGTCTTGTGAATAT
>JAMOSZ010000107.1 GCA_027062625.1 Nautiliaceae bacterium | reverse complement strand
GTTAGTTTTGCTGATTGTAGTTTGGCAAATAAAGATGAACTTCTTGAAAAGAATGCTCTAACGGAAGAAAAAGTTGAAGTTACTATTGATAGATTTACTGGAAGTGTTGGAGGTGGAGGTCCAAGACATATGGAAAGAGTGCCGGCTGGGGCTAAGTTTAGATTTTCTATAAGTTTGGTTGAGTTTGAAAGGGATAAGGATTTAGAGAGTATTTTAGCTCTTGGTATGAAGCTTCTTGAACTTACGAATCTTGGAGGAAATGGAAGTAGAGGTTATGGAAAGATTGAATTTAGTGAAATTAAAGGCTTAGATGAAAAATATTTAGAAAACGGAAAGCTTAAATCTTATGAGGACTTAAAAAAGTTGGCAGGACTTTAAGATGTATAAATATGGAAAAATAACTATTAAATTTATAACGCCATTTATAACAGAACTTCAAAGCGACACAATTTTTGGGCATTTTGCGTGGGGGCTTAGGTATAAAGATGAAGACAAATTAAATAAACTGATGCAAAATTTTAAAAGTGAGCCTTTTATTGTGTTTAGCGATGGATTTTTAAAAGGGTATTTGCCAAAACCTCTTTTTAGCTCTTTTTTACCTAAGTGCAGTGAGCTTGAATATGCAAAGCAGGTTAAGAAGGCAAAATATATAAAAAAAGAGGAAATTTTTAAAAATATTGATAATTTAAATGCAAAAAAAGTTTTTGAAGCTGTAAAAAATCAAAAGCTTAATGCTTCTTCAAAAATATCTCTAACTCAAAAAAATTCAATCAATAGACTTAGCAATTTGGTAGAAGAGGGGCTTTATACGATAAAAGAGAAGTTTAGTGAGGATGAGTATGAAATTTATTTTAAATATAGAAGTGATTTGATAGATAAAAAAGAGATAAAAGAAGTTTTTGAAATTATTTCAAAAATGGGGTATGGAAAAGATAGAAGTGCTGGAAAAGGTAGATTTGAGTTTAAGATTAAATGGGATTTTGAAGAGAAAAAGTATTTTACTGATAAAAAGAAGTTTTATTTAAACTTATCAACTTGCTTTTACAATAAAGAAAATATGCACTTAATCTATGGCAAAACTATTACGAAATTCCCAAGGGCTGGTGGATTTTATGCGAATGAACCTTTTAAAAATCCGGCAATTATGTATCTTCCGGGGTCTATTTTTATGGTTAGTGGTGAAGTTATTGGAGGGGCTGAAAATCTTTATAATAAAGCTAATCATTATCAAAACGGATTTAGTATTGGAATATATTTTGATGGAGAGATGTAATGAAAGTAATATTTAAGCCAATAACCCCTGTTTTTATAGGAAGTGGGGAAGATTATTATCCAAATGATTATGTTGTCTTTGATGAAGAAGTTGGGTTTATTGATAAGGGAAAATTTTTAGATGAGGTTATAAAACATAATAAATATGAAGAGTTTTTAAAAGTTAGTGAGGATATGGATAAATTGCTTGATTTTATTTACGAATTTGGAGATGAATTTGGGTATGATGAGTTTTGCGTTGATTTTATTGAAGGTGAAGAAGATGTATTAGATGAGCTTGCAAATACCACATCAAGACCTTTAAGTGCTTTTATAAAAGATAGATTTTTATTTAAACCTATAATTCCAGGAAGCAGTATAAAAGGTGCTATAAGGACTGCACTTCTTGATTATTTAAGCCGCATGTTTGAAATTCCTCAAAATATAAAAAATTCAAAGCAGCTTGAAGCCTACTTTTTTTGTAATAGTGAAAAATTTGATGCAAAAAAGGATATTTTAAAAGCTCTTTTTGTAAGTGATTTTAAGCCAAGAAATTATAGATTAAAAGTAATTAAGCCTAAAAATAGACCATATAAAAAAAATAAAGACAACCAAATCCCCGTGGTTATAGAGGCATTTATTGATGGGGAGTTTGAAGGAGAGATTAGGATTGATGAGAGACTTTTAAGAAGTGATAAAAATTTAAAAGAAAATAGATTTTTTGAAAAAGAGCCTTTAAGTATAGGGCTTATTAAAAGAGCGTTAAAAGAATTTTATAAAGATGTGTTAGAGACTGAGAATAAAAGATTTAGGGCAAATGAATTGGTTTATCAAGAGTATATGATAAAGATAGGAAGGTTTGCGGGTGCTGGGAGTAAGAGTATAAAAGAAAAAAGAAGTGTGTATATAAGACAGATTAAAAAAAGTTTTAATTATCAATTGTCTGTTTGGATAGATAAAGATGAAAATCCTATTGGATGGGGGAAATTAGAGTTTAAGGAGGAATTATGAAATTTGTTTTAACATCTTGTGGACTTAGTATGCTTACTAATTATTTAAAGAAGTTCAATATTTTTCCAGCTGAGGTTTATAAGTATTCTAATCTAAAAAAAGATGAAATTGACAAAGAGTTTTTAGGAAAAGTTGAAGATGCTGTTAGAAATTTAAAAAATGAAATAGTTAATTATTCAGATGAAGAGCTAAAAAAACTTAGTGCTGAGCTTAATGCTTTGATTAATTTTTATAAAGGTGATTTTGATAAAAAAGATTTTCATCTTTTGTTTGTTACTGATACATATTTAGGTGAACTTGTAGCTGATATATTAAAAACTTTTTTAGAAACAAAAGGAATAAATACTCAAAAGTTTATTGCAAAAGATTTAAAGACTTCATCTCTTGAAGAGTTTGAAGTTGCACTTAGTGATGTAGTAAAAGAGCTTAGTGGGGTGCTTGAAAATTTTAAAGGTAATGGTTATGAAATAATTTTTAATTTAACAGGAGGATATAAATCGGTTAATAGTTTTTTACAGACAATGGCAACTTTGTGGGCTGATAAAAGTATTTATATTTTTGAAGGAAGTAGTGAGCTTCTTGAAATTCCAAAACTTCCTTTAAAAATTGATGAAGAGATATTTAGAAGATATTTTAATGTTTTTAGAAAACTTGAAAAAGGTTTAGAGCTAAGGGAAGATGAGATTAAAAATATACCATCTGCTTTGATTATGAAAATAGGCAATAATTATGGTCTCTCTTCTTGGGGAGAAATTATTTGGCAAAAATATAAACTTGAAGTAATGAAATCGGAAATTTTTACTCCTTTGAGTGAAAAAATTGTCTATTCAAAAGAGTTTTTGAAAGATTTTGAAAATTTAAATCCTTCCGAAAAATTTCAGTTAAACAAAAGTATAGAAAAATTGGAAAATTTCGTAGAAAAAGGGGAAAATTTAAAATCTTTGAGATATCATAATTTAAAAGGTGAAATAGCAAAGAAATATTCTCATGAATTTTATCCGTTTGATGGTAATGATAGTAGAAGAGTTTATTGTAATGA
>JAMOSZ010000106.1 GCA_027062625.1 Nautiliaceae bacterium | reverse complement strand
TAAAAAAGTAGCGTTTTTGTCTATAAGAGGAATAATTTTTTTTGCAAAATTTGGCACATAAGCAATAGGACGGTATTTTTTATAGTTTTTTGCGCGTCTATTTATAAGTCTTATTGATGTGCTGTAAAACATTCATTGCCTTTTCGTTTATTACTATGCCGTATTTTTTAAGTACGTCTATTTCGTTTTGTTTAAATACTAGATTATTATAAAACTCTTCTTCAAGTTTTCCTTTATTTAATAATTTTACCCATCTTTTATAATGAGGCCCCATTTTAGCTCCTTTTTCAAGAAGTTTTTTTCTATTTTCTATATTTTTTTTGAACTGCTCAAAATTTCTTATGGGATAGTGAAAAACTTTTATTTTTTCAAATCTTTTTATTTTATCATAATGTTTGAAATAATCCCTAAAACCAAATAAATGTAATGCTTTGTGGTTTCCCCCTCTTATCCAAATTAAGCCTTTTGGTTTAATTATTACTTTTGGAGAGATTTTTGCAAGGATTATTGAGATTTTTTCACTGCTGAGTTGAGTATTTTTTCTGTAAAAAATAGGATTTTCAACCCTAATTTCACTCTCCCACCAATTTTTTAACCCTTCGTAAAGTAGAAAATTAAACCTATCAACCGTTAAAACCGCCTTTTTTTGATTTTTTAGAGCTTCTTTTAGATTTGTTTCACTATACCAAAATTCATCCGCATCGTTTGGGATAAGCCAGGTTGGGTTATATTTTTTGCGTGCAATGTGTGTTAGTTTTGTCATCCATTTGGCCTGATTATATGTGCCTTTTTCATCAATTATCGTTATTTCAAATTCTTTTTTTAACTCTTCTAAAACTTCTCTTGTGCCATCTATTGAGTTGTTATCCATTACCACAAAGCTATCAACCCCTTTTTTGGCGTGGTAGCGGATGTTTTTTTCTATTATGTCAACTTCGTTTTTAACTAAGATGGTCATTGTAAGCATTGGTTTATCCTATTAGTTAATTTTTTAAAGTGTTCTTTTGTTGGATTTGTCCAAGAAGATGGAATTAAGTATTCATAATAAAGGTATCCTAAAAAGTTTTTTATAAGTTTTTTATCTATTTCCCAATTGTTGAGGTTTTTTAATATGTTTATAAGTTCTTCTTTTGATGTTGCGTGTTTTACTATTCCTTTGATATTATAAAAAGCATCTCCAAGAGTTATTACTTTTTTTTCAAAAAGCAAACTCTCAATTCCAACGCTTGAATTTATTGTAATGATAGCTTTTGCGTTTTTTATAAGTTCTTGTGTTGGATTTGTAGCAAAGAGGACATTTTTTTTTGCTTTTTTTATAAGATTTTGATAGTTTGTTACCTTGTCGCTTGGATGGGCTTTGAATATAAAATCAAAATCAAACTCATTAGCAATTGAATTAATAACCTCAAAAAACTGCTGCATTGATTTTATCCAAGGTGAGAAGTAAATTATTTGAGAGTCATAATTTACTTGCAATGGGATAAAGACATACTCTTTATTTAAGTCAATTTTGCTTCCATCAAGTCTTCTAACAGGAGGGCGAGAGATAAGGGTAGTTGGGAGAGATTTTTGATAGTAATTTAGCTTTTCGTAAAACTCTTTTTCTCTTGGAACTGAATTTAGTGCGTTTACTCCTTTGCAGTCTGCTTGGGTTGTATTTGGTAAAAAGCCATTTTCAAAGTAGATTTTTTTGGTACTAAATTCGTTTATCATAAATTGTGGATATTTTATCCCATTCCAAATTCCAATTATTTTTGGATTATATTTTTGAATTGTTTTTTTGTAAAAACAATAAATTAAAGGGGCTTCTATTTTGAGGTATTGTTTATAAAGTGTTAGTGTTAGACCTTTATATTTATTTTCAAGCTCTTGAAATTTTTTGCTTAAATCAATTTTTTTGGCTTTACAGATTGAAAAATTTACTCTTTTTACTATAATGTCAAAAGGTAAATTTTCTTTTAACAAATTAAAATATTTTTCTTGATGGGTATTGTGGGCAAAAAATAAAATATCCATAAAAGCCTTTTTGTGAAATTATATAATATAAAAGGATAATATTGAAATTTGATTATCAAAGCTTTAAACAAAATATAAATATCTATATAAATTATTTAGCTGTTATTTTTGCTTTTGGGTTAGGACTTGTGAAATTTTTGATTCCTGTTTCTGGTGTTATGATGATTGTTTTATGGATGTTAGAAGGGAATTTCCAAGAAAAATTTAAAAAGATTAGACAATATAAAAGTTTAATAATATTTTTTATATTTATTTTATATTTATTTTTAACTTTATATATTTCTGCTGATATCAATTATTACGATATGTCTCGTCATTTTTGGGCTGGAAAACATAAAACACCTTTGATATGGTATATTAAGCATTATGTATTTTATAGTTTAATATTAATAGTATTAGTTACTTCTTTAAGAAAAGAATTCACAAGATATATAATTGGGGCTTTTATTTTAGGGATGTTGATAAATGAGATTGTATCTTATTTAATTTTTTTTGATGTCATACCGCCCCTTCATAAAGGAAAAGACTATGAAATTGTCCCCTTTTTTATTAATCACAGCTATTATTCCATTTTTTTGGTGGTGACTATATTTTTAATGGTTATAGAATTAAAAAACTTTTATATTCCAAAATATCTAAAAATTGTTTTTTATTTTTTTATTTTTACAGCTACTTTGAATTTAATGTTAAACATTGGAAGAGTGGGTCAGTATACTTTGTATATGGTAGCAGTAATTACTCTTTTTTATTATTTCAAATTTAGTACAAAAAAAATCATTTTATCTTTAATTAGTATATTAATTATTTTTATATGCATTTATAATTATGTACCAACTTTTAATAAAAGATTAAATCAAACTATTAATTCAATTGAGCTAATTTTTAAAAAGAAATATTATAATACATCTTTAGGACAAAGAATTGGTATGGATATTATTGGAATTGAAATTACAAGGCAATATTCTTTATTTGGAGTCGGCATTGATGAAGGTATGAATGCAAAGAATAAATGGATTTCTGATAATAAAAAATTTGAATATACTAAACCTCTTTTACATTTTCATAACAATTATATTCAGTATTTAGTAGAAGGGGGATTAATTGGATTAGGTCTTTTTGTTTTATTCTTTATTTATCTTTTTAAAGAGAAAACCTTAGGAATAGGGAAAGATTTAAAATATATTATTATACCTATATTTTTATTAGCAAGTTTAACAGAAGTTCCGTTTTTAAGAGATAGAAGTTTTGCTTTATTTATTTTAATATATGCAATTATTTTAATTTATACAAATTCTTCCACCTATCGTGAAACCAGTAATATTGGGTTGGATAAGAAATAATCATCTCTTTTATTACATCAGCTTGCCATTGAGTAAATTCTTCAATAGAATCTTCTTTTGTAAATTCCCTTGGGATT
>JAMOSZ010000105.1 GCA_027062625.1 Nautiliaceae bacterium | reverse complement strand
TTTTTAACTTTTCTACAATATGCTGCATATTTTTGTAGTTGTTTGTTTGCTGTTTTAAAATTGATATAGCTTCTTCATTAGGCGTTTTTTGATTATATGTCAAATCTTTATACATATCCAAAATCATTTTTGTATCGTTAAAGTTAAATTCCACTTCTCCATTTTCATTTACAAAAACTAAATAATAAGGATGAAGAGGATAATTGCTTTTTTGTTCTTTTAGCAGTTTCACACAAAAAATAACTCCTTTTTTATCTGAAAATGTAGTGCTGTGGATTCCTGTTGGATATGTTTTTAGAGTAGGATTTTCTTTTAAGTATTCAATTAAATCCATTTTAAAATTACTGAGTGTTAAATCTGTTAAACTTATAGTTCCGTCAATATCTTCTAAATCTATTACTTTTTCTTGGAGTTCTTTTAGCTGTTTAAGTCTATAAAAAAGAGTAGCTTTTTCTTGGTTAATTACATTATCATCGCCTGTTGCCGAAATATCAAGTAATACCATTCTGCCGGTGACTCTGTTTTCTAAATTTATATACTCATCAAGCTCCATATCCGGCCAAAAATTTACTAGTTGAATTTGTTCGTTTTTACTTCCGATTCTGTCTATTCTTCCAAATCTTTGGATAATTCTTACCGGGTTCCAATGTATATCGTAATTAATTAAATAATCGCAGTCTTGTAAATTTTGACCTTCACTTATACAGTCGGTTGCTATGAGTATATCTATTTCTTTTGTTGCGTTAGGGTCGATTTTGTCTCTTTCTTTTGATATTGGAGAAAAATTAATAAGCAAATTATTCATATCTTTGTTGATATTTAAAGTACATTTATTGTTACCTCTTCCCGTAATTAAACAGCTTTCAATATTAAATTTTTCTTTAGCCCAAATTGATATATTTTCATATAAATAATTAGCAGTATCAGCAAAAGCAGTGAAGATAATTATTTTTTTGTTATTAAGGTTTATAGGATTTTTTATTTTATTTTCAATTATTTTTTTTAAGTTTTGAAGTTTATTATCTTTTTGGGCAGTTATATTTCTAGTTTTTGAAAGAAGTGAGTTTAAAAGGATTAAATCTTCTTCTAAGTCCTGCTGCCATCTTATGGTATCGATATCTTTGATTAAAACTTTTATTTTTTCTCCGATTAACTCATAGTCAAAATTATCTTCGTCTATTTCTAAAATAGAAATTTCGTCTATATTTTTATGTGTTTTGATTCTGTTTAAAATATCTTCATATTTATAGATTAATTTTTTAAGAGTTATATTAAAAGAGTTTATGGAACTTTCCATTCTTTTTAAAAGGTTTACTCTCATTAAGTTTACAAGTGCTTCTTCTCTGTCCACTTGCCTAAAGACACTTCCTCTTCCAACTTTTTTATCGTATTTTTGTGCGTATTCTTCTTTTTTTGACGGATAAATATATTTTAGTGGAGAATAAGCGGCAAGTATTAATTTTTTGATGGTATTGTTTATTTCTTCTATTGAAATTATATTTTCAGTGTCAATGGCGGTTTTGATGTTTAGAGGTTTTAGTCTTGTCGGAAACTTTCCGATACTTGAAGTGTTGTAATATTTTTCGATATGCTTTCTACTTCTTGCTATTGTAATTAAATCAAGCAGTTTAAAATAATCAAAGTTTAACATTTCTAAAAGTTTTTTTGTTGTTTTTTCATTTTCCGGTAGTTTCATCCATTGATTAAATTTAGCTTGAGCAATTCTGAGAGTAGTTTCTATGGATTTTATTCCGTAATCTTTAAAAGCAGTGTCGTTGTCTTCCGTAATAAATGCTATTTGATTTTTTAAGTCGTTTAATCTGTTGTTTACAGGAGTTGCCGATAACATTAAAACTTTTGTTTTGACTCCGCTTTGTATAATATCTTCTAAAAGCTTTTGGTATCTTGTTTTTTTCTCTCTTTTAAAATTTGCGTTTCTAAAATTATGCGATTCATCTATTACAATTAAATCATAATTTCCCCAGTTAATCGTTTCTAAATTAATTTCTCCGCTATATCCTCTTTCTCTATTTAAATCGGTATGGTTTAATATGTCGTAATTAAATCTGTCTTTTGCTAAAATGTTTCTTTTATCGTTTATTCTGTAAATATTCCAGTTTTCTCTGAGTTTTTTCGGAGTTAATACTAAAACTTTATAGTTTCTAAGCTCATAATATTTTATAACCGCCAATGCTTCAAATGTTTTTCCAAGCCCTACGCTATCGGCAATTATGCATCCATTATATTTTTCAAGCTTTTCAATTGCACCAAGAACGGCATCTTTTTGGAAATTAAATAGCTTATTCCAAATAAGAGTGTCTTTAAAACCTGTTTTTGAATTTATTACTTTATCTTCATCTATTTCGTCTAAGATATTTTCAAATAATTTATAAATAGTGAAAAAATATAAAAATTCAGGTGATTTTTCTTCATAAACTTTTTTTAAATAATCAGTTATTTTTGGCTTTAAGTCTTTATTTTGAGGATTGTTCCATATATCATTAAATACTTTTAGTAAATTCTCATTTTCAATTAATATGTTTGTATAATAGTTATTACTGGCAACTTTTCCCAGTCCTGCAAGAGATAAATCAAAATTTCCCTGAACTGAAACTGTTGAATTTTTATCAATAATATTTAAAATGCTGATATTTTGGGTTATAGATTTAATCTCGGCACTTTTTATGAAATCTTCAAATTTTTTAGCTAAATATGTCTGTTTTAATTGATTTTTATATTTTATTTCTTCGTTTGTTCCTAAAATTTTTTCTATTGAATCACTTAAGATGAGTTTTGTTTTTGTGTTTAGGTTCTTTTGTATTAATTCAAAACCATATAAAGTAATAAAAGGAGTTAAAATCTGTAATTCTTGAATATCTTTATTTTCAAAAACTTCATATAAAAAATTGGATTTATTATCTATTATCATATGAAATCCAGTTTGTAAGATAAATAGAAAAAACTTTCATTTTCGCCCTTTTTCATCCATTGCTCTTATAATTATATCTTTTTTGTTAATTTTTTTATAAATTGATTTAAAAAAAATGATTTTTTAAAGATATTTTTAGAAAAGCTCAATTTTATCAATGTTTTATATATGTTACTCATATGATTTTTTGAAAAATGAAATTGTCAATATATTGGACTTTTGAATTGTGGTAAATTTATTGATTATCATAGTGAGGTAAGGAAAAAAATACCTATTTTTTAAAAATTTAATAAAAATTTAATGGAAAAAAATAAATTTTGTTACTAAATGAGACTCATTTTTTTTCTTAAAAGCAATCATTTTTGGAAAAAATTGAAAGATGAGACTATATAAGACACTGATTTTTTATTAATTTGGAGCAAAAAGGGAAATTTTTATATTAAAAAGATGTTTTTCAACAATATTTTTAAGTAATTTTTATACCGAATTTGGATTTATTTTGGCAAAACTGTCGGTGTAAACACT
>JAMOSZ010000104.1 GCA_027062625.1 Nautiliaceae bacterium | reverse complement strand
TTAACTTCGCTACTTTTTTAGCTATTCTTTTTATTACTCTTTGCTTTTTTCAAACATATTCAGTATCTTTTGCTTCTTTTGTAAAATTTTTGAAATTTTTCTAAAAACCCCTAAATTATGGAAATTATTGATTTAGAAAATTTTTAATTTTTTTTGAATTTTTTTATTTTTTTCTAAATCTATTTTGTATATTGCACTTTGAGTCGTAAGTTCAACCCCTTCTCCCCAGGCATCACAACTGCATCCCCAAGCCTTTTCGTTTGCACTATTTACCGCAATCACTTGGGACTGGGTAGAGAGGGCAAGGGCTTTATTTAGGGTTTTGAAATGTCCTATCCTCTCAGCCCCCCACCTTGCAGGCACCAAGATAATATCAACACCTCTAAACTTTTCCCAATACTCAATAAACCTAAGCTCAAAACAGATTAAACTCCCAACCTTTAACCCCTTCCACTCAAAAATATCCGGCCTGCTTCCTATCTTAAAATACCTTTTTTCATATCCAAAGAGGTTATATTTTGCCCTTTTATAAACAATACCTTTATCAAAAAAGTAAAAATAGTTTTTATTATCCTCAATAATTGTAAGTCCAAACGCTTTATTGATTTTACTAAGCTCCTCAACCGCCCTTTTCCCAAATTCATTTACCTTTTCCCAGTTTTCATAATCAAAGCCTGTAAGGGAGACTTCCGGAAAGAGCAAAAAAGAAGATGGGGAGTTTTTGATAATTTTTATCATCTCTTCTAAATTTTTTTCATAATCTTTTGTGGTTTTAAAATTTACAATCTCTACAAAACTATTTTGCACCCTCTTCCCCATAAACTCTTTTATAAATTTTATCTACATTTCGCGTATAGTAATCATAATCAAAAAGGCTTTTAATCTCATCTTCACTCATCACTTTTTTTAAATCTTCATCTTTCAATAGATTTTCTAAAAACAGACTCTCTCCCTTTTCATTAATCGGGGCTTTTCCTTTTTGAAGTTCTTCCCACACCTTCATAGCGTTTCTTTGAACGATTTTATATGCATCTTCGCGGCTAATGCCTCTTTTTGGAAGTTCTAAAAGCACCCTTTGAGAAAATACAAGCCCACCTGTTAAATTTAGGTTTTTCATCATATTTTCTGGATATACAACAAGGTTTGAGATGATGTTATTGAGTCTATGTAGCATAAAATCAGTCGTAATAAACGCATCAGGTAGCCAAAATCTCTCAACTGAACTGTGAGATATATCTCTTTCGTGCCATAAAGCTACATTTTCCATTGCAGGAGTTACATATGCTCTAATCACTCTTGCAAGACCTGTTATGTTTTCGCTAAGTACTGGATTTCTTTTGTGTGGCATTGCAGAGCTTCCTTTTTGCCCTTTACTAAAATACTCTTCTGCTTCATAAACTTCCGTTCTTTGAAAATGTCTGATATTTACTGCAATTTTTTCAACTGTACTTGCAAGCAGTCCAAGTGCTGACGCCAAACGGGCATATCTATCTCTTTGAATTACTTGGTTTGAAATAGGTGCAGGTTTAAGACCTAAATATTCACATGTTAGCTCTTCAAGCTCAATTGGAGCATGAGCAAAGTTACCCATAGCACCACTAACTTTTCCAACACTTATAACTTCAAGAGTTTCCTCTAAATTTTTAAGATGTCTTTTCATTTCATCATACCAAATTGAAAGTACAAGTCCAAATGTAATTGGCTCACCGTGAATTCCGTGACTTCTACCTACCATTAAAGTATATTTATGCTCCATTGCTCTTTTTTTTATACTCTCCATTACCATCTTAACATCGTCAATTATAATTTTTAAAGAATCTCTCATTTGAAGAGCAACAGCCGTATCAATTGTATCAGAGCTTGTCATACCATAGTGAACCCATCTACTCTCTTCTCCAAGGCTCTCAGCTACACTTGTAAGAAATGCTATAACATCGTGTTTTGTCTCTTTTTCTATTTCATGAATTCTTTTTATATCAAATTTTGCGTTTTCAATAATTTTTTTTGCATCTTCATCAGGAATTAGTCCAAGTTTATTCCAAGCTTTTACTGCTGCTTTTTCAACTTCAAGCCAAGCATTAAATTTAGCCTCTTCACTCCAAAGCTTTTTCATCTCCTCTCTTGCATATCTCTCAACCATTGTCCGCCTTTTTTTGCGTAATTGTATCAAATTATATTAGTTAATCTTTTTGTGATATAATTCATCAAAAAAGGCGTATAATGCTTGATATTGGCTCTACTGAATTTTTATTTATTGTAATAATTGCAATTATTGTATTAGGTCCTGAAAAACTCCCAGAAGCACTAAAAACCACTGGAAAATTTATTGGAAAAATCAAAAGAATATGGAAAGATGCAACGGCTGATATAAGAAGAGAAATTGAACTTGAAGAGATGAAAGAGGAGATGAAAAAATATAAAGAGGAGCTTGAAAAACTCCAAAGACAGGTTAATGATGATGTAAATAAAGGGCTAACAAGCCTTGATGATTTAACCGCTATTGGAAACAGAAACTTTAAAGATATGATAAAGTGAGAAAATGGGATTTGTAGTTAAAGAGTTTGATGTAAATAATGTTAAATTAATAGATTTTTTAATAAAAGAGCTTGGCTTTTCTATGAGGGAAGCAAAAAGAGCAATAGATAGAGGAAGAGTTAGCGTAAATGATAAACGCATAACCCAAAAAGGTGCCAGAGTTAGCGGAAAGTTAAAGTGTATAATATTTGAACCAAACGGATATGGATTAAAACCAATCTTTGAAACTACCCATTTTGGAGTGTTTAATAAGCCAAGTGGAGTTGCAGTCCATCCTAAAAAACTTGCCAATACCAAAAGCCTACTTGATGATGTAAGGAATTTATGGGGAAGTGAAGCAAATTTAGTGCATCGGCTTGATAAAGAGACAAGTGGCTTAATTATTGCAAGTAAAAATAAGTTTGCAGAGAGTTATTTAAAAGTAGCTTTTCAAAATAAAGATGTAAAGAAAAAATATTTAGCATTGGTAAAAGGGCATTTAGATAAAGAATATACAATCAAAAAACCAATAGCAGTAAATAAAGACGAAAATATAAAAGTAAAAGTTATTATCTCCAATGATGGAAAAGAGGCAACAACAATTGTAAAACCAATAAGACAAATAGGAGAGAATACCTTAGTAGAGTGTACTCCTTTAACTGGGCGTCAACATCAAATAAGAGTGCACCTATTTAGCATAGGGTATCCTATTGTAGGAGATCCTTTATATGGGGTTGATAATGATTTTGCAAATAGGTATTTAAATAAACTAGTAGATGAAAAAGAGCGTATAGAAAAAACGGGAGCAAAAAGACTTATGCTTCACGCTTATTATTTAGAATTTGAATTTATGAATAATAGGTATATTTTAAGTGAAAAGAGCTCTTTTTTAAAAGAAATTCTTTAAGCAAACTTTAAAGATTTTCTGTTATAATTTTAGCTCAATTTCCCCTCCTTAAAAGTTTTTACCTCCTTTAAGCCCGTTTGGGCTTTTAAGAAGTTTTCTTTATTAAATCACTATCAATCTCAATAATTGTATGGACATTTCCTCTTGGATTAAAATCCATAACTATCTTCATCCATTTTGGCTTTAATTTCTCATAAAGAGTATCAAAAATTTCATTTGCAGCATCTTCGTGAGAGATATATCTATTCATAAATGAATTTATATAAAGCTTTAAAGCTTTAAGCTCTACTATCCATTCATTTGGGATATATTCAAGATAAATAGTAGCAAAATCTGGATAGCCTGAGCGAGGACATTTTGCCATAAACTCAGGCAAAGTAATTTTTATTTTATAATTTTTTTTATTATTATTTGGCCAAATTTCAAGGTCTTTATCTGGATTAAATTCAACTATTTCTTTTTCACCATATTTTAATTCATTCATTTTTTCCCTTATATATCAATATTTTCCACTTCTTTTGCGTTTGTTTGAATATACTCTCGCCTTGGAGCTACTTCATTCCCCATAAAAAGCTCAAACTTCTTAGCAGCTTTCTTTGCATCTTCAAGAGTTACTTGAATAAGTGTCCTATTTTCCGGATTCATAGTAGTCTCCCAAAGTTGCTCTGGATTCATCTCTCCAAGTCCTTTGTATCTTTGAATATGAGCTCCTTTTCTTGCTTGGGAGATTACTTCTTCTAAAAGCTCTAAAAAATCCCCTTTAATTAAATCTTTGTACTCTTTTAATTTTTCATAAACTTTTTTTGCTTCAATAAACAATGGATGATTAATAAGTTTTTCATCAATGGTAATCTCTTCTAAGCCTCTATTAGTTTGAATGTAGTAGTGATTATTATGTTTTGAGATTATGCTAAATTTAAATTTATTTAAATACTCTTCTAAATTTTCCAAATTTCCATCTTCAATCAAAAATCTTATGACCTCTGGAACTCCAAATCTTTTTGTAAGCTTATCAAGTAAAATTTTATAAATTGCAGCGTTTTTTAAAACTTCTCTAAGTTCTGGTTTTCCAATTCCTTCAATATCAACAGAATTTATTCCTTGTTCAATTAAAAATTCATTAAGTTCTTTATCATCTTTTAGATACTTTTCAATTTTTCCTTTTTTATATCTATAAAGTGGAGGTTGAGCTATATAAAGATAGCCTCTCTCAATTAAGTCTCTTAAATGATTAAAGAAAAAGGTCATAATAAGAGTTTGAATATGGCTTCCATCAACATCAGCATCTGTCATAATGATAATTTTTTTGTATCTAACTTTATCAGCGTCAAAATCCTTTCCAATCCCAGTACCAAGCGCTGTAATTATATTTTTAATCTCTTCACTACTTAAAGCCTTTACATCACTTGATTTTTGAGTATTTAAAATTTTCCCTCTAAGAGGTAAAATTGCTTGAAAATATCTATCTCTTCCTTGTTTTGCGCTACCTCCTGCACTATCACCTTCTACCAAATATAATTCTGCCTCTTCTGGATTTTTTGTCTGACAATCAGCAAGTTTCCCAGGAAGCGTTCCAACTCCAATTTTTGTCTGTTTTCTTGTAAGTTCTCTTGCTTTTTTTGCAGCAATTCTACTTTTTGCTGCCGCTATTGCTTTTTGTGAGATTGTTTTTGCAGTATTTGGATTTTCTTCAAAATATCTTGTTAAATATTCATATGTCAATTTTTGTACTATGGGTTTTACATAAGAGCTTCCAAGTTTTCCTTTTGTTTGACCTTCAAATTGAGGCTCACTCATTTTAACGCTTACAATTGCGTTAAGTCCCTCTTTTACATCATCTCCCGTTATTTTGATATTCTCTTTTAAATTCATATTTTTGTTAATATAGTTAATTATCGCCTTACTAAGCCCTGCTCTAAATCCACTCTCATGAGTTCCTCCCTCTGGTGTTCTTATATTATTTACAAAGCTTAAAACTTTCTCATCATATCCTATATCATAACACAAAGCAACTTCAACATCTAATGATTTTTCTTTATCGCTATAATGTTCGTTATAATAAATTATTTCTGTGATGCACTCTTTGTTACTTAGAGTTTTTACAAAGTCTTTAATTCCACCCTCAAAGTGATAAGTTTCTTTTATTTCATCAATTTCATTTTCAAAGTAAATTGTAATATTTGGATTTAAATATGCAAGTTCTTTTAATCTTCTTCTTAAAATGTCACTACTAAATTTTGTAGTTTCAAATATCTCTTCATCTGGCCAAAACTGGATTGTAGTTCCACTCTCTTTTGTTTTACCAATTACTTCAAGGTCTGTAATTGGCTTTCCTCTCTTAAACTCTTGGCGGTATATTTTACCATCTCTTTTAATCGTCATAATAAGTTTCTTAGATAAAGCATTTACAACGCTAACCCCAACTCCATGAAGTCCACCTGATACTTTGTAAGTTTTATTATCAAATTTACCACCAGCGTGAAGCACGGTTAAAACAACGGTAGCTGCTGGAATTTTCTCTTCTGGATGAATATCAACTGGAATACCTCTTCCATTATCAGAAATTGTTACGCTTCCATCTTTGTTAATTTTTACTTTAATTTCGGTTGCATATCCAGCCATTGCTTCATCAATAGCGTTATCTACAACTTCATAAATTAAGTGATGAAGTCCTTTAATTCCAGTATCTCCAATATACATTCCAGGGCGTTTTCTAACAGCTTCAAGTCCTTTTAATACTTTGATACTCTCAGCACCATATTTTGTCATTAAGTTCCTTTTAGCTACTTTTTACAAATTATATCATAAGAGGCATTACTATTGTTATAAATTTGTCATCTCTTAGCATAAAAGGTATGTTTGGGTCATTTAGACATAATTCAAATTCTTCGTTTTCAATTGATTGTAAGAAATCTAAGAGGTATTTGCTATTTACTCCAAATGTAAACTCTTCGATTTTGCTTTCATATTCAAAAGATGTTTTTGCTTGGATTGTTTCATCGCTTATACTCTCAAAAATTATTCTATTTTTTGTTATTGTAATTTTTACTTCTGTTGAGACTATACTTACTTGTTTTAGGTGATTTGTAAAAATTTCTTTTGGAATTTTTAGTTCGTATTTAAAGTTATTTGGGATTATTCTTTTATAATCTGGAAATGTTCCATTTATAAGTTTTGTAAAAAGAAGAGTTTGCTCGTTTTTTATTATTAGGTAGACATCATCATAAAATATATCCATATCTTCTTTGAAGATTCTTTTAACTTCACTAAGAGCTCTTTTAGGAACAATTATTTGTTTTGTGTTTCCTTTACCTTGTGAGTAGTATATTGCAAGTCTTCTTGTATCAGTTGATACGAAATTTGTTTTTTCTTGAATATCAAACAATTCTCCGTTAAGTTCTACTTTTGGATTATTTGTATCAATTACTGGAAAAGTTTTTTTAATAGCATCAATAAATTCTTCTTTATCTATTTTTAATTTGTCCAAATCTTCTGGATTTGGAAATTCTGGAAATTCGTTTGGATTGAAAGATATTAGCCTATAAATTGAGTTTTGTTGAGTTATTATTATTGTGTCTTCTTCATTTTTTATTTCAATTTCGTCATTTTTTAGTGCTTTTAAGATGTTGTGAAGTTTTCTTCCGTTAATCGTAATTTTTCCTTTTTCAATTATTTGTGCGTCTGTTTGGATTTTTATTCCGATTTCTTTATCTGTTGCTTTTAATGTTAGGTTATTATTTGCATCAATTAAGATATGCGATGTTATTAAAGTATTGTCTCTTTTTTCTGTGAATGGGATTAATTGAGTTACTATGCTCTCTAACAAAGGTTTTTGAATTTTCACTTTCATTGTTTCTCCTTATATTTATAATTTTATATAGTAGTAGTAGTAGGGTATGTGAAAATGTGAATAACTTTTTCACTTTCCCGAAATTTTGGTTAAAACTTCAATTTTCACATGTGAAAAACATGTGAAAAACTTGCTATTTTATTCACATTAATTCACATTTTTTTTGTGAATTTTACTTTTTAAAGCTTCAATTTTGATTTTAAGTTCATTATCTTGTGAAATTTTTTTCTTAAATTGTTTAATTGAATGGCTTACTGCACTATGGTCTTTAAGTCCGAAATATTGGGCTATTGTAGCTGTTGATTCATTTGTGAATTCTCTTGCAAGAAAGATTGCAGTCCTTCTTGCTAGGACAATATTTCGGCTTCTACTCTTAGAAGTGATTTCACTTGGTTTTATATTAAACTCTTTTGCAATTAATTTTATTATATTTTCAAGTGAAATATCACTTGCTTTATCGGAATGATACTCTTTTAAAACTTTTTCAGCAAATGCTATATCAATTTCTGATACTCCAAGTAGTTTTGACATTGCCTCTAATTTTACGATAATTCCTTCAATTTCACGGATTGAATCGTTGATTCTAGTAGCTATAAATTCAATAACTTCATCTGATAAGTTTATATTATTAATTTCGCATTTTTTCTTAATAATTGCGATTTTTGTGGGAAGTTCTGGGGGTTGGATGTCTGCTACAAGTCCTGCTTCAAATCTATTTCTTAATCTATCTACTATATCTTTTAGTTGTTGTGGGGGTCTATCTGATGTTAGACAAATCATTTTTTTATTGTTATATAATTCGTTAAAAGTGTGAAAAAACTCTTCTTGAATTTTGTCTTTTCCTGTTAAAAATTGAATGTCATCTATTAATAAACAGTCGCAATTTCGGTATTTCTCTTGGAATTGATTCATAGTTTTTCTTTTTAGGTGGGCTGAGAAATCGTTTAAGAACTGTTCACCTGTGACATAGATTACTTTTAGATTAAAGTGCTTTTGCACATAGTTTCCAATTGCTTGCATTAAGTGAGTTTTTCCAAGTCCAACCCCGCCATAAATAAAAAGTGGGTTATAAAGTTTCCCGGGTTTTTGGGCTGCTTGCTTTGCTGCTGTGTAAGCAAATTGATTAGATTTTCCAACTACAAATGTCTCAAAGACAAAGTTTGGATTTAGAATTGATGGAGTTGTCTCTTTTTCTTTATATTCTACTATTGAGTTTTCATTTGTAATAATTTCAATTTTTGGATTTATAGAGAATTCCTCTTTTATAATAGAAGAGATAGTTTCAAGGAAGTATCTTTTAACATACTTTGCAATGTAAATATTTGGAGTTTTTATGTGAAAAACTTCATCTTCTTGGTGGTTTATTGAGATATTTTTTAATATTTTTTCATCTGCAAAATTATAAGTTGATAGTTTTTGTTTTATTTTCTCCAAGTTTATCCTTTAAAAAGTAATATTAAATTTTAGCAAAAAAGATATAATATGTGAAAAACATGTGAATAACTACTGAATGGTCATTTAGAAAATGTGAATAACTATGTGAATAACTTTTTGGGTATGTGAAAAAGATGTGAATAACTATGTGAAAAACATGTGAATAACTTTGAATAATTATTCAGTTTATGTGAAAAATTATGTGAAAAACTATTTAATGTGAATAAGGATGTGAATGAAAATACTTGGAATTGACCCTGGGACTATAAGATGTGGATATGCAATTATTGAAACAACTCCAAAATTGAGATTGCTTGATGCTGGTTTTATAAAAATCACGGAAAAAAAGCTTCAATACCAGCTAGCTCAACTTATAGAAGGGATTGATATTATTTTAAAAGAGGAGGTTGATGAGGTTGCGATTGAAGATATTTTTTATGCTTACAATCCCAAAAGTGTTTTAAAGTTAGCGCAGTTTAGAGGAGCTTTATCTCTTAGGATTTTGCAAGTGCATGGGAATTTTGCCGAATATACTCCATTGCAAGTTAAAAAAGCAGTAACTGGTAATGGCAAAGCTACAAAAGAGCAAGTAGCTTTTATGGTTAAGAGAATTTTAGGAATAAAAGGGGAAATTAAACCCTTTGATATTACTGATGCGATTGCGATTGCGATTGCTCACTCTCAACGACTCTAATCTCTTTTGCAACCCTATCTAAAATTCCATTAACAAAACTTTTTGATTTATCTTCTGAGAAATGTTTTGCAATTTTTACCGCTTCATCAATAATAATTTGAAAAGGAGTATCAGTATATTTTAACTCATACACTCCTACTCTTAAAATCTGTTTATCAACTTTATCAAGCCTATCAAAGCTCCAATCAATTAAGTGATTTTTGATAATTTCATCAATTTCATCCATATGTTCCAAAACTCCATTTAATAGTTTTTTTGCAAATTCAGCTTTGCTTCCTTTAATTTTTCTCTCTTTTAAAAGCTCATCAAATTGTTCAACTGCTTTTTCATTTCCAAGTTCTTTTGCATACAAAGTTTGCACAACTGCTTCTCTTGCGTGAGTTATTGTTGCCATTAGTTGTCCTTTAAATTGTTAATATTGTTAAAAGGGTTATGAAAATAATAGTCTTTGGAATTAAAATATAGAGAAGTTAGGGTAAATGGGGTAAAAAGATATTTAAAAAATCTTAAAAAAGCCCCACTAACCACTAAAACTCCTGTGCTTATGAGTAAATCAAGTCTATTTTTTAAGTCAAGCTTCACTAAAACTCTTTATAAAGATTTATCATCTCAATAAGTCCAAGCATTGCTTCAAATCCTTTATTTCCAGCCTTAGTTCCAGCTCTTTCAATTGCTTGTTCAATTGTATCGGTTGTTAAGAGTCCAAAAGTTACTGGGGTATCAAATTGTAAAGTAGTATTTGCAATCCCTTTTGTAGCTTCTGCTGCTACATAATCAAAATGTGGAGTTGCTCCTCTTATAACTGCACCAAGGCATACTATTCCATCGTAAATATCTTTTTTTAAGGCTCTTTTTAGAGCAAAGGGAATTTCAAAAGCTCCGGGAACTAAGATAAGTTCTAAATTTTCTTCTTTACCTCCGTTTCTTAAAAAAGCATCTTTTGCACCTTCAATTAATCTATCAGTAATTAAATGGTTAAATCTGCTTGCGATTATTGCTACTTTTTCATTACCTTTTAAATAGAGTTTTCCTTCAATTGTTTTCATACCTCTCCTTTACATTCTCTTATGCAATCAACATTTCTTAAAATCTCTTCAAGCATTAAAGGGGTTATCATATTTGGTCCATCACTTAAAGCCTCATCTGGATTATAGTGAGTTTCAAAGAAAAATCCATCAACTCCAACCGCTGCGGCTGCGTAGCTTAGGGGAGCTACAAATTCTCTTTTACCGCTACTTTTACCTCCACCGCCTCCTGGCATTTGGACGCTATGGGTAGCATCAAAGATAACTGGGGCAAATTTTTTCATAATTACTAAGCTTCTCATATCAACTACTAAATTTCCATATCCAAAAGTTGTTCCTCTTTCTGTTAGCCAAACTCCATGTTTTTTTGAATTTTCATAACTTACTTCTTCGCATCCTCTCGTTTTTAATACTTTTAAAAGAGAGTATTTCATATCTTCTGGGTTCATAAATTGTCCCTTTTTGATATTTACAATTTTATCGGTTTTAGCCGCTGCTACTAATAAATCAGTTTGCCTACAAAGAAAAGCTGGGATTTGCAATACATCAACTACTTTTGCGGCTTTTTCAACTTGCCAAGTTTCGTGTACATCGGTTAAGAGTTTATATCCAAACTCTTTTTTAACTTCACTTAAAATCCTAAGTCCCTCATCAATCCCAGGACCTCTATAACTATCAAGTGATGTTCTATTTGCTTTATCAAAGCTTGCTTTAAAGTAAAAATCATACTTTTTGCTATAAGGTTTTAGATATTTTGCTATTTTAAATATCTGCTCTTTACTCTCAATTACACAAGGACCTGCTATTAAAATCATTACTTGCCTTTTTTTTTGAGAGATTATATCATAATAAAAAAATTTGGAGAGTCTTGAAATGAGAGAGTTTTTTAAAAGGCTTTCAGAGAAAATTTATAATAAATTTCACAAAAAGCTACACTTTTTAATTTTTATTACTCCAATTGTTAGTATTTTAATAACAACTTTTGTCATTATGGGAGTTGCTTATTTGACTTTAAAAGAGAATTATTATCATCAGCGTCAAGTAATTACTCAAAATTTTATGGAGAATTTAGAAAAAGTTACTAAACAAAGAGTGGAACTTGCTTATAATGTAATTGATGCAATTTATAAAAGTAATGCTGGCAAGCCAAATCAAAAAGAGCTTACTATAAAGCTTATGCAACAAATTTTAGATAAAATGAGATGGGGTAAAAAGGGGTATATTTTCGTAATAGATTTTTATGGCAATACTTTATATCATCCTAATAAGGAGTTTATGAAGATTAATAGATGGAATTTAGAAAGAGGAGGAGTTAAAGTTATTCAGCTTCTAATAAAAAGTGCGCTCGCTCATCCAGAAGGGACTTATGTTAGGTATCTTGCTTATAATCCAGAGGGTAAAAGACCTCTTTGGAAGATTTCTTATGTGAAAGTTTTTAAACCGCTTAAATTTTTTATTGGAAGTGGGGTTTATCTTGATACATTGGATGAGAGGCTTTTAAAGCAGCAAAGAGAGAATGAGAGACTTTTTGTAAATTTAGCTACTAAACTTTTAAAAAGTGCGATTATTATAACCATACTAATGGTAATTTTGATGGGAGTTATTGCGTATATGGTAAGGAGAATTTTTGAAAAGTATGAATTTGCTCTTCAACAAGAAAAAGAATTTCTATTTCAAAAAGCAACTCACGATAGATTAACTGGGCTTTATAATAGAGAAGCGTTTATTGACTTTTTAAGAGAAGTTTTAAGAAAGGGTAAACATATTGGAGTTTTATTTATTGATTTGGATGGATTTAAAGAGATTAATGATACCTTAGGGCACTATTATGGAGATAAAATTTTAAAAGACGTGGCAAAGAGACTAAAAGAAGTAGTGGGTAATAAAGGTAAAATTTCAAGGTTTGGGGGGGATGAATTTGTTGTTTTGGTAGAGGGGGATAAATCAAAAGTAGAAGAGGTTGCAAAAAGTATTTTAGAGGTTATTAAAAAGCCTTTTTATCTTGAAGGAAAAACTTATCACTTAACTGCAAGTATTGGCATCTCTCTTGCACCTTTTGATACTCTTTTACCAGATGAGCTTTTAAAAAATGCAGATACTGCAATGTATAAAGTAAAACAGGCTGGTAAGAATAGGTTTGAATTTTTTACAAAAGAGATGAGTAAAGCCGCTCAGGAGAGAATTTATCTAAGAAATGTAATTTATCAACTTTTAAAAAATGATGGCTTTTTAACATATTTTCAACCTCAAATGGATAAAAATGATAAACTTTACGGAAGTGAAGTTTTACTAAGGGCAAAAGATCCAAATAGTGGGGAGCTTATTCCTCCTTTTAAGATTATTCCTCTTGCTATTGAGCTTGGGGTTATTTATGATATTGACCTTTTGATAATGAAAAAAGCAATTCAGCAGTATAAAGAGTGGGAGAAAAAAGGATTAAATCCAGGAATTATTTCTTGTAATGTTACAATGCATCAGTTAGAAAAGGAAAATTTTGTAGAAGATTTAAAAAAGTTATTAAAAGAGTTAAATTTTGACCCTAAAAAGTTAAATATAGAGATTACAGAAGAGAGTATTATGAAAAAGCCAGATATTTCTATTAAAACTTTAAATAGAGTAAGTGAGCTTGGAGTTGGGATTAATATTGATGATTTTGGGACTGGTTACTCTTCTCTTAGCTACCTTAAAAAACTACCACTCTCAAAGCTTAAAATTGATAGAAGTTTTATAAAAGATATTCCCCAAGATAAAGATGATATTATAATAACGATGAGTATTATTACTCTTGCAAAGAGTCTAAATTTAGAGGTTGTAGCAGAAGGAGTTGAGAATGAGGTGCAAAAGAGGTTTGTATTTGAGAATGGATGCGATTTAGCGCAAGGATATTACTATTCACCGCCTTTGGATGCTAAGGAGTTTGAAGAGAAATTTTTAAAGGATGAGAGATGGTTTTAAGCAAATATAGTGCAAGTGGAAACGATTTTGTAATTTTTCACACTTTTAGAAAAAAAGATAGAAGCGAATTGGCAAAAAAGCTTTGTAACAGACAAAACGGCATAGGGGCTGATGGGCTTATTGTGCTTTTGCCTCATAGGGAATATGATTTTGAGTGGCAATTTTACAATGCTGATGGAAGTGAAGCCACAATGTGCGGGAATGGAAGCAGAGCAGCTGGAATGTATGCTTATAAAAACGATTTAGCTGATAAAAAAATGAAATTTTTAACAGGGGCAGGGGTTATTGAAGTGGAGATTGAAAATGATGGAATTAAATCCCAGCTAACTCCTCATAAGTTTTTAGGAGAGAGAGAAGATTTTGGAGTTAAGTTTAAAATTTATGATACAGGAGTGCCTCATATTGTTATTTTAGAGAGTATTTCAAGTTTTAATAAAGAACTTGCAGCAAAATTAAGATACAAATATAATGCAAATGTGAATTGGGCTGAGGTTAGGGATAGTAAACTTTATGTAAGAACTTATGAGAGAGGGGTTGAGGATGAGACTTTGGCGTGCGGGACTGGAATGTGTGCGAGTTTTTTAGCCATGAGAGATGAGGGAAGAGTTGGAGATAGTGTAAAAGTGTATCCAAAAAGTCAAGAAGAGCTAAATATCTCTTTAAAAGATAATAGACTCTATTTTAAAGGAAAAGTAAGAGAAACTTTTAGGGCGTGTGTAGATTTGTAACGTTTTGTAAAAAAGATATATTTTATCCTTTTTTATTTTATCTCTTTTTGCTAAACTCAAAGAAAAAAAAGGAGGCAATATGCCAGTAACAACTAAATTAAAAGGTAATGATGTAGCACTTTATGGAAATCAAGTAAATGTTGGTGATGAAGCGCCAGTTGTAGTTTTACCAAATACTGCACTTGAAGAGGTTAAAATTGGTGGAGCTCAGGGGGTAGCTCAACTTATTATTGCGGTGCCAAGTCTTGATACTCCGGTTTGTGCGACTGAAACAAGAAAATTCAACGAAGAAGCTGCAAAAGTTGAAAATGCGGTGGTTTGTGTTGTTTCTATGGATTTACCATTTGCGTCAAAAAGATTTTGCTCAACAGAAGGTGTTGAAAATCTGCAAGTATTAAGCGATTATAGAGAAAAGTGTTTTTCTACTTCTTATGGAACTTTAATTGCAGAAGGTCCACTAAGAGGGCTTAGTGCAAGAGCTATTTTTGTAGTTGGAAAAGATGGAAAAATCTCTTATAAAGAGCTTGTGCCAGAAATTACCCAAGAACCAAATTATGAAGCAGCTTTAAATGCTTTAAAAGAAGCAGCTTCTAAGTAACTCTTTTTCTTTTTTTTTGTATAATTGTGTAAAATTTTAAAGGTTGTTTATGAAAAAACTTCTTTTTTTGCTTCTTGTAGTTTTTTTAAATGCAAAAATTATAGATATGGTTGTGGCTAGTGTAAATAAAGAGCCAATCACTTCTTATGAAATAGCTACTCTTTCAAAAAAACTTCATATCTCTTATAAAGAGGCTTTGAATTTGCTTATTGATAAAAAACTTTTTGATGAGGCAATAAAAGAACAAGGTATAAGTGTTGATGAATTTGATGTTGAAAATGCATTTGAAAAAATTGCAAGTAGTTATGGAATGAGTGTTTATGAATTTAAAAGAATGTTAAAAGAAAAAGGGGAATTAGAAGAGTTTGAGAAGAAGCTAAAAGAGAAGTTATTAAGAGATAAATTTATAAAAGAGTTTTTAAATAATAAAATTTCAATTTCTGATAAAGAGATAAAAGAGTATTATAACTCTCATAAAAATGAGTTTGAAACTTTTAAAAAAGCAAAGGTTGTTGTTTATAAAGCAAACAATCCAGCTTTATTGGAAAAAATTACAAAAAATCCTCTTGAAAAAGTAAAAGGAGTGGTAATAGAACAAAAGACAATTACTCCAAAAGAGTTGAATTTAAAAGAGCTTTTTGTTTTAAAAAATACTCCTATTAAAAATTTTTCCCCAATTTTGGGTAAAGGGATTTATTATGAGACTTTTTATATTTTAAGTAAAGAAGGAAAGAGTTATATTCCACTTGATAAAGTAAAAGATATTATTGCAAATAAACTATTTCAACAAAAAGAGAAAGAAGCTCTAAATAGTTATATTGCAAGACTTCGCTCAGAAGCTACTATTAGATTTTACAACCCTTAAAAGCTATTTCTCCTTCTATTTTTTTAAATCCATCTTCATAAATCCATATCTCAAATTCAATACCCTCTTTTTGTAAAATTTTTTTTATTTTATCTTTCTCTTTGCTAAGGATTGCAACTCCACACTCCTTAAAAATTTCATTAGGCACTGGAATTGATTTTATATTCTCATTTTTTAAAAGCTTTTCAGCTTTTAACCCAGTTGGGATATCCTTAAAGTGAAAATAATAATACTCTTTTAGGTTGTCTGTAAACTTATAAAAAATTTCTTTGATATGAAGCCTTATTCCAGCCGGTAGATATTTAAGCTCTGCCATTGTTTTTCCTTTATATAAGCATTTTTTGAAGTAAGCCTTTTTTATACTCTTTTAGTTTAGTTAGTTTTTTTTCGTTAATTTCTATTTTATCGTCTATGCTACTTAAAAA
>JAMOSZ010000103.1 GCA_027062625.1 Nautiliaceae bacterium | reverse complement strand
AGGGAGTGGTTCACTAGATTTTTTAAAAGAGTTAAATTCTTCTGCAAATAAGCATACGATAGTGTTAGCAATTATTCTTGGGCTTTTAAGTGGTTTTTTGCCAACTTTTACTTTTTTTAATTATGTAATTTGGTTTTTTGTTTTAATTTTTAGGATACCGCTTGGGCTTTATATGGCGGCTTTTTCGTTCTTTGGAGGAATTGCTTACTTTTTGGACCCACTTTTTAATAAAGTTGGATATTTTCTTTTGACTAATGAGTATTTAAAACCTTTTTGGATATTTCTTTATAATATTCCTTTTCTTAGATGGAGTGGGTTTAATAACACTTTGGTTATGGGAAGTTTGGCTATTGGAATTTTAGTTTCTATTATTTTATATCCGATTTTGTTAAAAAGTGTTGAGATTTATAGGAGTGTTATTTTTACTAAACTTAGTAAGATTAAATATCTCTCTTGGCTTGTTCCAAAAGAGAAAAAATCAATTTTTAGGATAAGTGGATTTATTGCAATAGGAGCTGTTGGAGGAGTTTTTATTTTGCTTTTTACTATTTTAACTCCTCTTATAGAAAGGATTTTTAGTTTTGTGTTAAGTAAATCTTTGCACCAAAGAGTAGAAGTTAGAGATTTAAAAATTAAGCCTTTTGAAGTTAAGATGAAGGTTGTTGGAGAAAATTTTGAAACAAAAAGAGTTAGGGTAGATTTTGATGGATACTATTTGATGTGGAGAAAGTTTGAGGTAAGTGGAGATTTGGATTTGTTTACTAATAAAGATTTAACTAAAAAGTTAGCAAGTTTGGTTAGTTCAGTTAACTCTTCTAAGAAATCTTTAAAAATTGATTTTAATTTTGATTATTCAAAAATTTTTAAAGGGTATGATTTTAAATCTTTAAAGGTTCTTGAAAAACTTAAAAAAGATTATAAAAAAGTACAAAATGATATAAAAAATCTAAAACTTCCAGATATTAAAGAAATAGAAAAAGAGGCAAAATCTATTGATAAAAAAAATCCTATAAAAGCAGCTAAACAGATAGAGAAGATAAAAAGTCAAATAGACAAATTGCTTAGTGAATTAAAAAAAGATGAAAAGCTTTTAAAAGAAGATAAAAAACTCTTAGAAGATGATTTGAAAAAGCTTAAAGTTGCTATAAGGGAGGATTATGAGTTTATTGATAAAGAGGTTAAGTATTTAAAAGAGGGTAATTTGGTTGAGTTTTCAAAAGCTTTTCTTGCGCCAAAGATTGCTTATTATGTTGAGGTTGTGAATAATTTATATGAAAAAATTAAGCCTTATTTGCAAACTCATCAAACTTCTAAGGTTGTTGAAATTCCAAGGAGTGGAGTTTATATTAGGTTTGAAGATAAGATTAAGTATCCGGATTTTGTGCTTGTTAGAGGAAGAGTTAATGTAAAAAATAGTTTAGGAACTTATAGATTAAAGCTTATTAACATTTCTGATAATCAAATTTTATTAAATAAAAGAGGAGAAATTTTATTAAAGGCTGATACAAACTTTTATAAAGTTAATTCAAAAGTTAGTTATTTAAAAGATATTTTGTTTGATGTAAAAGCAAAAGATATTAAAGTTAAAAAAATTGATTTTAAAGAGATTGTTCTTTTTGATAATAAAGTTGATTTGAATGCAAGTGGAGAGTATAAAAAAGGGGTTAATAGCTTGATTAAAGGAGCGATTTATCCATCAAAAGTTAAAAGTAATTTAGAGATTTTAAGTGGGATAGATTTTGTGGTATTTAAAGCTTATGTAAAGGATAATAAAATTCAAAAAATCTCTTCAAATTTAGATGAAATTTTGAAGAAGAATTTAGAAAAACTTTATCAAAAAGAAGCAAAAAAGCTAAAAGAAAAGCTTACTTTAAAAGTAAATAAAGAGCTTAGTGAGTTGAATTTGGAGGGGGTTGATAGTAATTTGAGTAAAGTTAAAAATTTTGAAGATGTGTTAAAAAATCTTAAAAAAGAAGCCTTAAAAAAACTAAAAGAAAAGGAGGAAAAGATAAAAAATAAACTAAGGGAAAAATTAAAAAATATTTTATAATAACTTTAAAGGAGGGAAAATGTTTAGGGTTTTCAATGGTGCCTCGGGACGGAATCGAACCGCCGACACAGGGATTTTCAGTCCCTTGCTCTACCGACTGAGCTACCGAGGCAAGCGATGAAATTATATCACTTAATCCTTAAAGTCTGCTTAAACTATCTGAGTATATTTTTTAATTTCTCTTTTAATTTTTCTTTACAGTCTCTTATTGCAAACTCTTTGGCATTTTTAAAATCAATTATAGATTTTCCTCCACAATTAATATCAAAGCTAAGAAAAGTTTTATCTTTTAAGGTAGTGTGCATAGTGGCTGATGTAATATAGTAATTTGCGATTTTATTGTTTGAAAATTTTATATTACCATCTATTTTGATTCCGTTTTTGGAAATTGGTAAATTTAGTGAGCTTAATACATCTTGGATAATTGGATTTTTAGTTGTAAAGGTAATTGAATTTAATTTTTTAATAAGTGTTAGTTTTATTTTTTTTGCTTTTTTTAATAAAGGGTCTATATCTTTATAAGGATATAGAATTTTTGCGCTATAAAGAGTATTTATGGCTTTGTTGATTTTTTTAATAAGTTTGGGATAAGTTTTTAAAATTTCTATTTTATCTGTTGTTTTAAGATAAGGGATGATTGAATTAATTTCGTCTTTTGCTTTTTGAGTTAAAAGAATTGAGTTTTTAATTTTATTAATTGCAATTACTACATAATATTTATCCTCTTTATCTTCTTTAATAACTTTATAATCGCTAAGGGAGATATTGTTTATTTTTGTCGTAATGTTTTGTGAGATGCTTTTATTATAGAGTGTTTTGTTGTGAGTAGAATAGAGGTTTTGAGAAATCGAGAAAGTAGATGAAATTTGGGTATTAATTTTGGATGCTGCAAAGTTTAAGGCTTGGTTGATTGCTTCTTTTTTACTCTCTCCGCTTCCAGTTGCATATAGATAATTTTTGGTATCTTTTGGAGGAGAGAGATACCATTTTGGAGTTGACGCACATCCTATTAAAATTAAAGCAAAGATTAATCTTTTCAAAAGATATCCTTTATTTTGTCAAATATAGAGTAGTGGTAATTAATTTTTACAAAATCTCCGATTTTAATTGGTTCTTTTGCTTTTTTTACTATTATCCAAGATGAATCAGGTTCTATTTTATCAGAAATGACTCCTTCTCCTATCTTTTTTTGGATGATTTTTTCTTTGTTTGAGAAAGGCTCTTTTTTTACTTCTAATGTATAAATATTTACAACTTCTCCCTCTTTTGCTCCAAATTCGCTTCCAAGAGTTGTGTGAAGTATTGTTTTATTATCTTTTTTTCTAACCTCAAAAACATATCCTCTCTTTGCAAAAATTTCGTATAAATCATCTTTTTTATCAAAAATAGCTTCTTTAATTGCCGAATTTATCAAGTAATTAAAATTATAGTATCTACTTTGAGTATTTTCACTCTCACAATTATAAAGCGGTAGTGTAGTAGTAATTTGCTCTGGAATTTTAATAATCTTAATATATCCTCCAACGCAAGCTTTATGAGAGTAATAAGCTGGGGTTTTGTGAATTTTTCCTTTTTTATCTCTCCAATATACGGGTGGATGATAAGTTGTTGAGGTGGTATTTGATGTTATTGCAACTTCTAATATGTAATTTGCTTGGTTTAAGTTAGTTTTTGATTTTTTTGCCTCTTCTGCAAGTTTTATTTCATTTTCAATTGAGTCAAATTTCCTATTTAAAATTATTACTGAATTATTTGAAGAGAGTAAACTCTCAATTGCCGATTTTGCTTGAATGTTTGGAGGAGTTTTTTTAGGAGTTGTTATAAGAATTTGAGTTTTTGAGTATATTTCTTGGTTTGAGGGAAGAATTTTTGATTTTTTGGCGTTTATTGGAATAAATTCATTTGGATTAATTTTATAAGAACATCCTAAAAAAAGCAGCATTACAATAAAGCTAATTACTTTTATCATTTTAGTTCCTTGACTAACTTCTTAAACTCTTCCCCTCTTTGTTTGTAGTTTTTAAACATATCAAAACTTGCACACGCTGGGCTAAGAAGGGCTATTTCATTGATTTTTAAGTTTTTATCGATTTTTGTTATTGTATTTTTTAGGGTGTTTGTTATTTTATATTCAATCTCAAATCTCTTTGCTAGCTCTTCAAACTCTTTTGTCTCTTTTCCTATTATATAAAGTGTCACATCAAGTTTTTTAAGCTCTTTAAAAAGTTCAAAGAAATTTTGTCCTTTTGTAACTCCGCCTATTATAAGATGGATTTTTTTGTCTTTGTATCTTTTTAGGGCGTTTATTGAAGCATCTTTGTTTGTGGCTTTGCTATCATTTACCCAGAGTCTATCTTTATAATCTCTTATCTCTTCAAGTTTGTGAGGGTCAATTTGAAACTCTTTTAGGGATTTTTCTTTGAAATTGAGAATATAATAAATTGTTTTTGCTATCATCTCATCAAGCAAAAATGGCACTTCAAACTCTTTTTTAAAGTTAAATTGTTTTACAAAGTCTTCTTCGCTTTTGTAGAGTATTTTATACGCTTTTGTTGGGTAGTCTTTAAACTCATAAGGTAAAATAGCCACATCCCTTTGGGTCATTCTATTGAGTGGAGAGAGTTTTGCTTTTTTATACTCTTCAAAGCTTCCATGCCAGGATATGTGGTCCTCTTTTATTGGAAGTAGGGCAAAGATATTTGGCTTTGCTGTTTTTGTATAGTAAAGTTGAAAGGAGCTAACTTCTATTACCCATTTTTTCTCTGGATTTAACCTCCCAAGAGGGATTCCAATATTCCCTCCAATTTCGCTATCTTCTAAAAGATAGTGGGTCATTTGGGTGGTTGTGGTTTTGCCGTTTGTGCCGCTTATCCAGATTTGGAAGGTGTTTTTGTTGTAGTAATAGTCAAGTTCGCTTATTAAGTTTTTTGCTTTTTGTATTAAAGAATGACTTGGAGGGATGCCAGGGGATGTTATTTCAAGCTTTGATTTTTTAGGCTCAAAAAGAGAAGAGGGGAGAAGTTTATTACCATATTCATCAAATGATATTTCTTTGAAATTATCATCAAATATATGCCATCCCCCTTCTTTTGCTATCTCTTTTGTTGTAACCCCATATCCAAAAAGACTTCTCATTTAACTATTTCCTTTAATGCTTCTCCTATATCACTTGAAAGTTTTATATTAAAAAACGGCACTTTTTTCTTTTCAAGAGGCACTTCATAAAATTTAACTTTTCCAAGTCTTTTTTTAATCTCCTCTTTTGTTTCTATTAAAGTTGAGATTTTATCAACCAAAATTCCTTTTACAAGAGGGGCTATATAGATTTTTCCATCGGCATACTTTTTTAATTTCTCAATTGAGATGTTTCTATCTTTTGCAACTACTTTTAAGAAGTTTTCATAAGTTGGTAAAAGTAGATGAGTTTTTAGATACTCTTTATCTTGTGGTGAGAATTTTCTAAACCAAGATACCGGCTCTTTGTATTTGCCTATTGTCAGACTATCCTCTTCTATCCCTATTTTATCCGCAAGTTTTTTTATTACAAAGTGGGGCATAATAACTCCAATGCTTCCTACGACCGCATTTTTGTTAGCAATTATAGGTTTAATTGCACTTGCAATATAATACCCACCACTTGCCGCCATACTCTCAACATAGATATTAACTCTTTTTTTCTTGTTAATCCATTTTAAAAAAGCGTTAAATTCATCACTTGCACTAGGACTTCCTCCTGGGGTGTTAAAGACTAAAAGATACTCTTTGCAGTTTTTGTCTTTAAGTAAAGCCTCCATCTTTTTTGTAAGGGTGTCAATGTAAGAGGTCGTTATTGTTTTGTTTATGTTAATAACCGCAACATAAGGTTTGTTAATATTCTTTTTTGATGAGGTAAAAAGTGAGATTAAAAATATTGCTTCTGCAATAATTAACAAACTAACCCCAAAAAGGATAATTCTCTCTTTTAAAGCTTTTATTTTAAAAATTTTAAGCTCAGCTTTTAATTTCTCTTTTTCAAAGTCCATCTTCTCTCCTATCTTATTTTAATACTCAAAATTGCAATTAAATTTGTAATAAGTGCAATTATCCAAAATCTAATTGTCACTTGATTTTCATTCCATCCTTTTAGTTCAAAGTGGTGATGAATTGGTGCCATAAGAAAAATTCTTTTTTTTCTTGTTTTATAACTTCCAACTTGAAGCATAACAGATAGAGTCTCTATTATAAAGATAAAACCAATTAATATAAGTAAAATTTCTGTTTTTGTTATAATTGCAAGATATCCAATACTCCCTCCAACGCTCAAACTCCCACTATCTCCCATAAATACTTGGGCTGGATTTGCATTATACCACAAAAATCCAAGCAAAGCCCCAATCATAGCCGATGCAAAAATACTAATCTCTCCTATCCCTTCTTCATATGGTAAAAAAAGATAGTTGCTAAAAATTTTATTTCCCATTAAATAGCTAAATAGCAACAAAGTCATAAACGCAAATACGCTTGGAATTGTGGCAAGTCCATCAAGTCCATCTGTTAAATTTACCGCATTACTCATTCCAACCATTACAAAAGCCCAAAATAAAATTGCAAAATATTTCATATCAAAAAGTGGATATTTATAAAAAGGTATATAAAAATCAGTATCAAAACCTATTAAATATAAAATAGTTGCAAAAGTGAGTGCAAAAATCCATTGGAGGATAAATTTTAATTTTGGAGTTAAACCGGCTTTATTGTTTTGTTTGGTTACTTTTTGCCAATCATCAATTACCCCAATAATCATAAATCCAATTGCTACAAAAATTGCCAAAACAATATATAAATTTGGATAAGCACTAAGTAAAGTAGCTACAATTGCTGAAAAGATAAAAACAACTCCTCCCATTGTGGGAGTGTTTTTTTTGTTTTGATGTTTTTTAACATCTTCTAAAATAGGTTGAGTAGCTTTATTTTTTGCCCATTTAATAAATTTTGGCATAAGATAAAGAGTTAAGAAAAAGCTTATAAAAAAGGCAATAATTGTTCTTACTGAAATGTAATGAAATATATTTAGCCCTAAATAGTGAAGGAAATATAACATTTAAAACCTTTTTTGGATAAAATTTTAACAAAAAAGGAGAGATTTATGACTTTTAGCGGTAAAAATGCATTAATTACTGGGGCAAGTAGGGGGATTGGAGCTGAGATTGCAAGGGTTTTGGCAAGAAACGGGGTTAAAGTTTGGATAAATTATAAAAGTAATGCAAAGCTTGCCGATAAACTTAAAGAAGAGATAGAAAATGAGGGTGGAAAGGCAGCTGTAATTGGATTTGATGTAAGTGATGAAGGGGCTTTTATTGATGGGATAAAAACTATTATTGATAGTGATGGAGAACTTAGTTATCTTGTAAATAATGCCGGAATTACAAATGATAAACTTGCTATGAGAATGAGTGTTGAGGATTTTAGAAAAGTTATTGATGCAAATTTAACTTCTACTTTTATAGGATGTAGAGAAGCGCTTAAAGTAATGAGTAAAAAAAGATTTGGAGCGGTTGTAAATGTAGCAAGCATTGTGGCTGAGATGGGTAATATTGGTCAGGCAAATTATGTGGCAAGTAAAGGCGGGGTTATTGCTATGACAAAAACCTTTGCGCTTGAAGGAGCTGCTAGGAATATTAGATTTAACTCAGTAACTCCCGGATTTATTGATACTGATATGACAAAAAATTTAAAAGAGAGTATAAAAGAAGAGATGTTAAAAAGAATTCCTTTAAAAAGATTTGCAAAGCCAGTTGAGGTTGCGAATGCGGTTGCTTTTTTATTGAGTGATGAGGCAAGTTACATTACGGGCGAAACTTTAAAGGTAAATGGTGGAATGTATATGTAAAATTTGAAAAGTTTAAAAATTTTTTGATAAAATGTTAAAAATTTAAAAAAAGGAGATTAAATGGCACAGGATAAAATTTTTGAAGAAGTAAAAGAGGTAATTGCTGAGAATTTAAATGTTGATCCAAATGAAATTACTATGGATTCAAACTTTGTAGAAGATTTAAATGCAGATAGTTTGGATGTAGTTGAGCTTGTTATGGCACTTGAAGAGAAGTTTGGAATTGAAATTCCAGATAGTGATGCAGAAAACATCAAAACTGTAAGAGATGTAGTAGAGTATATTGCAAATCACAAATCTTAATCTCTCCTTTTTTTGGGGAGTGTAGTTTGTAGTGAGTAGTTAGTGGGGAGTTTATTTTGTAGATTCCCTACATTCTACTTACTATATACTACATTCAAAGGAAAACAATGAGAGTGGTTGTGACTGGAATTGGAATGATAAATTCAGTAGGGCTTAATAAGGATGAGAGTTTTAAAAATATAGTTGAAGGCAAAACAGGTATTGATAGGATAACTCACTTTAATCCAGAAGGTTTTGCAAGTCAGATTGCAGGAGAAGTTAAAGGATTTGACCCAAAAAGTGTTATGGATCCAAAAGATGTTAAAAAAGCTGATAGATTTATTCAGCTTGGGCTTGCGGCTGCCAAAGAGGCAATGGAAGATAGTGGACTTAGCGAATATGATAGTGAGAGATTTGGAATAAGTGCGGCAAGCGGAATTGGTGGACTTCCAGTAATTGAAAAAGCGAGTGTTATAGTTGAGACGAGAGGTCCAAGGAGAATTTCTCCGTTTTTTATTCCAAGTGCACTTGTAAATATGCTTGGTGGGTTTACTTCAATTGAGTATAAATTAAAAGGACCAAACCTTGCAAGTGTAACAGCGTGTGCGGCTGGGACTCATGCAATAACAGAGGCTTACAAAACAATAAAAGCTGGAATGGCTGATAAGATGATGGTAGTAGCAGGGGAAGCGTGTATTTGTCCAGTTGGAGTTGGTGGATTTGCCGCAATGAAAGCTCTCTCTACCAGAAATGATGAACCACAAAAAGCAAGCCGCCCGTTTGATGCAAAAAGAGATGGATTTGTAATGGGAGAGGGGGGAGCTTGTTTGATACTTGAAAAGTATGAAGATGCGATAAAAAGAGGTGCAAAAATTTATGCCGAGATTATTGGAATTGGTGAGAGTGGGGATGCAAACCATATCACAACCCCAGCACCAAAAGGAGAGGGGGCTTATAGGGCTATGAAGATGGCTTATGAAATGGCTGGTAGACCAAAAATTGATTATATAAACGCTCATGGGACTTCAACAAAGTATAACGACCTTTATGAGACTATGGCAATAAAAAAACTCTTTGGCTCAAAAGAAAATTGCCCTCCTGTTAGCTCTACAAAAGGAGCAACTGGACATTGTTTAGGTGCTGCTGGAACTATTGAAGCGGTAATTACTCTTATGGCAATGCAAAATAATATTCTCCCTCCTACAATAAATTATGAATATCCAGATCCAGAGTGTGATTTGGATTATGTGCCAAATGAGGCAAGAGAGGCTGAGATTGATGTTGCTATGAGTAATTCATTTGGATTTGGTGGAACAAATGGAGTTGTAATATTTAAAAAAATTAAAGGTTAAATTTGGTAGCACTTGACTTTGAAAAAAGAATAAACGAACTTGAAGAAGAAATTGAGTTAGCAAAATTAAAAAATGATACTCACGCGGTTGAGACTTTGCAAAAAGAGCTTGAAAAAGAGATAAAAAAGACTTTTAAAAACCTAACCCCATACCAAAAACTTCTTCTTGCTCGCCATCCAGATAGACCTCATGCAATTGACATTATTGATAGAATTATGGATGAGAAGTATGAACTTCACGGAGATAGAGAGTTTAGAGATGACCCGGCAATTGTTTGTTTTATCGGTAAAATTGGGGATGAGAAGTGTGTGGTAATTGGTGAAGAGAAGGGTAGAAATACAAAAGATAAACTAAAAAGAAACTTTGGTATGCCACATCCAGAAGGTTATAGGAAGGCTTTGCGCGTTGCAAAACTTGCTGAGAAATTTAATTTGCCAATTTTATTTTTGATTGATACGCCAGGGGCTTTTCCTGGCATTGGAGCAGAAGAGAGAGGTCAAAGCGAAGCAATTGCAAGAAATCTTTTTGAACTCTCTCGTATTAAAACCCCAACAATCTCTATTGTTGTTGGAGAAGGAGGAAGTGGGGGAGCTTTGGCAATTGGGGTAGCGGATAAGTTTGCGATGCTTAAATATTCAGTATTTAGCGTAATTTCACCAGAAGGGTGTGCTGCTATTTTGTGGAAAGACAGCTCAAAAATAGAAACGGCTACTAAGGCTTTGAAAATTTCAGCGGAGGAGTTAAAAGAGCTTGGGCTTATTGATGATATTATTGATGAGGGTGATAGAGGAGGTCATAAAAATTATGATTTAGTAGCTGAGAATATTAAAAAATATTTCTTAGAGAATGTAAAAGAGTTAAGCTCCCTTACAAAAGATGAACTCTTAAAAAGAAGGTTTGAAAAATACCTTAATTATGGGAAATTTAAGGAGAATTAATGAAAAAGTTACTTTCTTTATCTCTTGGATGCTCTTTGTTTGCGATGTCTTATATTGGGATGAATTTTTCTCCTGATACGATGAATATAAGAGCAAATACTTCTATTAGCGAAAATTTTTATATAAGAGGTAATTACATAATTAATAATCATAAAGATAAGTGCAATTTTTGGTCGCTTGGAGTTAAGGGAGAAGGGCATGTTTTGGGGCTTGATGCTCCATTTTTTACAATGAGTGTAGTTGCTGATGTTGTTTATACTTATAATAATGCTGCAATTCCTGTTGGGATTGGTTTTTTTAGTTTTATTCCGGATTTGCAAGTGCCTGTATTTTTAAGAGGAGAGTATGAATATGCCCTTCCTGTTGCTTCTTTTAGAGATGCTAATAGGTTTCATAAAGTCTATTTTGAGACTGGAATTGCTCCAATTGATACGGCTGAGATTTATATTGGGTATAGAAATCTTGGTTTTAATACAAACTATAATAGTACTTTTTATTTTGGGGTGGGATATAATTTTTAGTTGCTTGTTGCATAAAACTTGACTTAATTAATTTAGTTAAGTTATAATTCTAAAAATCAAATTTAAGGAGATAAAATGGCAAGAGTAGTTGGATTTAAAAAACTTGAAGCTGTATTTAGAAAGGCGGCTGGAATTGATTTGGATAAATCAAAAGCAGATAGAATTATTGATATTGTTGAGAAAAAATTTAACGATATGTTAATTGTTGCGGTTGAAAAGGCTGGATATAATGGAAGAGATATTATTATGGAACCTGATATGCCAGTTACAAAAGGTTTTGAAGAGTCAATGAGACAATTTAGAGAGCTTGAAGAAGTTGTTGATTTGCAAGATGTATTAAAATTTTTAGAGCAAATTCCACCTCTAAAATATCCAATCAGTGCAGACCTTGAAGAAAAACTTCCAGAGTATATTGGAGCGTTGATGTTAATTATTGCAAAAGTATTAAAAGAGATTGGGGCTGGTAGAAAACCTTCAAGTGAAGATATTGATAGAACAGAGAGAATTTTAGACTTAACTCTTTAATTCTCTTTTTACTTTGTGAGAGTCTTTTTAATGTTATTATTAAGATTTATCTAAATCTTTATCACTGGCACTTATATTGGTCTATTTTTGTTGTAATCTCCTTGTTGTATGTTAAATTATCCTTAATTTTAAAAAGATAGTTATGGTTTGTTACATTACGATTAATAAAAACATTGAAACCCTTTTTTAAAATCCTTTAATAAAACCTTTCAAAAATTTCCCTTAAATTATCCGGCAATAAGCTTAAAAATTTTTAGATTATTGTCTTGACATTTAGGGGCATTATACTTATTTATAATACTCTCTCGAAACTTTATCAATTAAACTCTCAATATAAATGCTAAGTTGATTTGGTTCATCATTTTTATTTAATTCTTTTTCCATTAATAAGTTAGACAACTTATCAAGCAAAATTTCTGCAAAAATTTCTATTTGATTTTTATTCTCTATTCCTTGGCTTTCCATACGATGTTTTTTTGTGATTTATTAAAGATTATAAATAGTTTGAAGTAATTTTAAAAAATTACTTCATTAAAAGATAAGGCACTCCAACAACAATAGCCGTCAAAACTAAAAGTCCAATAAACATCCCTCCTATAAACTTCCAAAAATTAAACTTTTTACTCATTACAAATCTCTTTTGCATTTCTAAATGAAGCCTTTATTACCAAAGTATCTTCTGGGGTGCAAAGATAAACTACACTATCTGGTTTAAGCAAATTAAACAAATCCAAAGCGGCATCAATATTTAAAGCCTTAAACCCCTTCTCTTTTAGATATGCAATACTTTGCAAGTCATTCACCGCAAAAATTACCTCATCCCCTATCTTTTCAATTTCTTTTAACGCCTTATCAATCCTTTTTATTCTATCCTCTTTTTTCTTATCGCCTGTGTAAATATAGCAATACTTATCCATTATTATCCTTATTATCCTTTTTATGTCATTATACCAAGTCAAGTTAAGATTGTTTTTCTCTTATTTTAATATACATATGAATAATATCAATCGCCGCCGGAGTCACCCCGCTTATTTCACTTGCCTGAAACAGGGTTTTTGGTCTTACTTTTTCAAGTTTTTCCACAACTTCCCTTGACAATCCAGGAATTCCTTTGTATTCAAAATCTTCTGGAATTTTTATGCTTAACATCTCTTTCATCTTATCAATCTGGGCTTTTTGTTTTTCAATATAGTGATGATACCTACTCTCAATCAAAATCTGTTCTAATGCTTCATCGCTAAGTTCTTTTAACTGAGGGACAAATTTAAGGAGTTTATCTTTATCAAAAGTATGACGCCCAACAATTTTTCTAAGCTCCATTTTACTTTGAATCTTTTCTTCTCCAAGTTCCTCTAACTTAGCGTTTATCTCTTTGTTTGGGGTTACAAAAGTCTTATTAACTAGCTTCATTCCCTTTTCTATCTCTTCTCTTAACCTCTCAACTTTTCTATAAGTCTCTTCATCCAAAAGCCCAAGCCTATATCCAATAGGTCCAAGGCGTAAAATTGCGTTATCTTCTCTGAGTAATAGCCTATATTCACTTCTGCTTGTAAACATCCTATAAGGCTCGTTTGTTCCTTTTGTAACCAAATCGTCTATAAGCACCCCGATATACGCTTCATCCCTTCTTAAAATCAAAGGCTCTTTTTCATCAATTTTAAGTGCAGCGTTAATTCCAGCCATTATCCCTTGGGCTGCGGCTTCTTCATATCCTGTTGTCCCGTTTATCTGACCAGCAAAAAACAATCCCTCAACCTCTTTTGTTTCAAGGGAGTGTTTTAGATTCGTTGGCTGAATAAAATCATACTCAATCGCATACCCAAACCTTACAATTTTTGCATTTTCAAGCCCTGGGATTGAATGGATAAAATCTTCTTGCACATCCATAGGGAGCGAAGTTGAGAGTCCGTTTAGGTAATATTCAGTAGCTTCTATTGTCTGAGGCTCAACAAAAACGTGGTGGCGTTCTTTATCCGGGAATTTGTTAAGTTTATCCTCAATACTTGGGCAATATCTTGGACCAATCCCCTCAATTTGTCCTGTAAAAAGTGGTGCTCTGTGAAAGTTGCTTTTTATTATATCGTGGGTTGTTTGGTTTGTATAAGTGATATAACACGGAAGCTGTTTTGGATTAAATTTAGTTTTATCAGTCCTAAACGAAAAAGGCTTTGGATTTTCATCTCCCGGTTGAATTTCCATTTTTGAAAAATCAATCGTCCTTGCATCAATCCTTGCAGTAGTTCCTGTTTTTAGTCTCTCTAACTTAAAGCCTAAATCTTCAAGGGACTTTGAGATTTTTTTTGCCGGAAGTTCGTGAAACCTACCACCTTCAAGTTTTACCGGACCAAAGTGCATAAGTCCTCTCATAAATGTTCCGGTTGTTAAAATAATAGCTTTTGCCCTGTATTCATTTAAAAGGTTTGTTCTAACCCCATAAACTCTCCCGTTTTTTACCAAAATCTCATCCACAATCTCTTGGGCAACCTCTAAATTTGGGGTATTTAAAATTTTTGTCCTCATCCAAATTCTATATCTATCCATATCAATTTGAGCTCTGCTTCCTCTAACGGCTGGTCCTCTGTTTTCGTTTAAGACTCTAAACTGAATTCCAGCATTATCAGTAGCCAAAGCCATAAGTCCGCCAAGTGCGTCAATCTCTTTTACAAGATGTCCTTTTGCAAGACCTCCAATTGCCGGATTACAGCTTGCGGCTCCAATTTGTTCTACAAGCATAGTAAGAAGCAAAGTCTTTTTACCCATTTTAGCAGCAGCATGTGCCGCTTCTACGCCTGCATGTCCGCCTCCAACTACAATTACATCAAACTCCCTCATAAAATTCCTTTAAATCTTACTTCTTGTTATAATTTTATCAAAAAAAGGTAAATTTTGATAACGGCAATTCTCCTTGGAATAACAGTTGGATTTTTTAGTGGATTTTTAGGAATTGGCGGGGGGACTATTTTGGTGCCTTTATTGCTGCTGGTTGGATACGAATTTAAAGAAGCGGTTGGGATTAGCGTAACCCAGATGATGCTAAGCTCAATTTATGGAAGCTATCTCAACTATAAAAAAGGGCTTTTAAAAATAAAAAATGGTCTCTCCCTTGCAATAGGAGGAGCAATTGGAGCTGCTTTTAGCGGGATAATAGTAAAATATGCTTCAAAAGAGATTTTAGGAGCTATCTTTTTAATCCTTGTCTTAATTGCGATTATAAGATTTTTTATTACAATAAAAGAACCTCAAACAGAACCCCCAATTGATAACAAAAAGCTCTTTTTTATAGGAGTGTTTGTAGGGGTTATTGCAGTTAGCGTTGGAGTTGGGGGAGCAATACTTATTACCCCGATTTTAGTTGGATTTTTAAAATACAAACTAAAAACAACTATAAGCCTTAGTCTCTTTTTTGTAGTGTTTTCTTCAATTTCTGGATTTATTTCCCAAAGCTTAGCCGGACATATCAACTACATTGAAGGCTTTATAATAGGAATGGCAAGTTTAATTGGCACTTACTTTGGGGTAAAACTCTATCACAAAATTGACTCTAAAATCCACAAAAAAATCTTACTTAGCTGGTATATTCTGATATTTTTTATTTTGATATACAAACTCTACTTTTAAGGAAAGTAATGGAAAAACTCTTTATTGAAATGATAGTGATTTTTATAATCGGATTTAGAATCTATATCCTCCAAAAGCTCAACATAAAATCAGCCGCCGATAAAATTTTTGCCCTTTACTACATAAAAAATCACAACTTTTTGCTTGGATGCTTTATAATTTGTTATATTTTAGAGATTATTTTGCTTGAATTATCAGTTGGCGTTTTAAATATCGCACTTTTAATAATCTTTATGATGGAGCTTTTTTTGGTATACAGACACATCTTCATAGCCCTAAAAACCGATAACAAAGAGGACTATATTGATTTAGTAATAAAAAGAATATTTACAACCCTAACATACTCAGAATACCAAGAGATAAAAAACGAACTTACAAAACCTCAACCCCCTTGGAAGCTTTATTTAACCGAATTTATAGTCCTCTTCTTTGCGATTTATTACTTAGAATTTGCTTAAAATATGCTATAATCAATATTCACTCTATAAAAAGGAGCATATTTTATGGACAAAATAAAAATTATAGGGGCAAGAGAGAATAACCTAAAAAATATAAATCTTGAAATTCCCAAAAATAGACTTATAGTTTTTACCGGGCTTAGCGGAAGCGGTAAAAGTACGCTTGCATTTGATACATTATATGCAGAAGGACAAAGAAGATATATCGAATCTCTTAGCTCATATGCAAGGCAATTTTTGCAAAAAACCGGTAAACCAGAAGTTGATAAAATAGAAGGACTAACCCCAGCAATTGCCATAGACCAAAAAACAACTTCAAAAAACCCACGCTCAACCGTTGGGACAATAACAGAAATTTATGATTATCTTAGATTACTTTATGCAAGAATAGGAATTCAACACTGCCACCTTTGTGGCAAAGAGATAACCCAAATGACTTCCCAAGATATTGTAAACGAAGTTTTAAAATTGCCAAATGGAGCAAAAATAATAATTTATGCCCCTTTAATTAAAGAGAAAAAAGGTGAATTTAATGATTTGCTTGAAAAACTAAGAAAAGAAGGAATAATAAGAGCCTATATTGATGGAGTAATTGTTAGACTTGATGAAGAGATTGAACTTAAAAAGACAAAAAAACATACAATAAAAGCAATAATCGATAGAGTAATTGTAAAAGAAGAGAATAAATCAAGAATTGCAGAGGCTGTTGAAAAAGCATTAAATAAAAGTTTTGGAGAGGTTGAAATTGAAATACTAAATGCAAAAGAGCTTGGAATTGATAGAGATTTTATCCACTATTCAGAACACTTAGCCTGTTTTGATTGTAAAGTAAGTTTTGAAGAACTCGAACCCCTTGCTTTCTCTTTTAACTCACCAAAAGGTGCTTGCCCTAGTTGTGATGGACTTGGAGTAACTTATACTCTTGATATTGAAAAAGTGATAAAAGATAAGCCTCTAAATAAAGGAGCAATTCCTCTTGTTTGGGGATTTAATAAAAAGTATTATCAAGAGTTTTTTAAAGCCTTATGCAAAGAGACTGGGATTGATATGGATAAAAGTTTTTATGAACTTGACGAACATCAAAAAAAACTTATTCTAAATGGAACGGCTTATGAGATTGAGTTTAATTATGGAAAATATAAAATCTCAAAAAAATGGCCAGGACTAAAACAGATAGCACTTGATTTGTATAAAGATGATATTAGTGAAATTATGAGCGAAAAAGTATGCCCTACTTGCAAAGGATTTAGATTAAAGCAAGAGAGCCTCTCAGTAAAAGTAGCCGGCAAAACAATAGCTGAAATTATCTCAATGCCAATAGAAAAAGCATATGAATTTTTTAAAGATGAAAAAAATTTTGAATTTCTAAGTCCACAGCAAAAAAGAATAGCCAACCCTATATTAAAAGAGATTCGTGAGAGACTCTTTTTCTTAGTTGATGTTGGGCTTGGGTATCTAACACTTCATCGCGACGCAAGGACAATAAGCGGGGGAGAATCTCAAAGAATAAGAATTGCCTCTCAAATTGGAAGCGGACTAACTGGGGTAATGTATGTTTTAGATGAGCCAAGTATTGGTCTTCACGAAAGAGATACGATTAAACTCATAAACACTCTTAAAAATTTAAGAGATAGAGGCAATAGCGTAATAGTAGTAGAACATGACAGAGAAACGATACTAAATGCCGATTTTATAGTAGATATTGGACCGGGTGCTGGGAAGTATGGGGGCGAAGTGGTATTTGCTGGAAGTGTAGAAGAGTTATTAAAAAGTGATACAGAGACTGCAAAGTATTTAAGAAAAGAAAAAGATATAAACTATCAAAAAAACCGCCCTCAAAAAGAGTGGATAGAGATAAAAAATGTAAATATACACAACATAAAAAATCTTGATGTAAAAATTCCCCTAAGAAATTTAGTATGCGTTACAGGAGTTAGTGGGAGTGGAAAAAGTTCACTAATACTCCAAACCCTCCTTCCAGTTGCCAAGGAGATATTAAACCACGCCCATAAAATCCAAAAAGTAAAAGGGGTTGAGATTAAGGGGCTAAAACAGCTTGATAAGGTAATTTATCTTGACCAAAGTCCAATTGGAAGGACCCCAAGAAGCAACCCAGCAACTTATACAGGGGTATTTGATGATATAAGAGCTTTGTTTGCCTCTACCCCAGAGGCTCAAATTAGAGGTTATACACCTGGGAGATTTAGCTTTAATGTAAAGGGAGGAAGATGTGAAGTTTGTAAAGGTGAAGGTGAGATAAAAATTGAGATGCACTTTTTACCTGATGTAATGGTAACTTGTGAGGCGTGTGGAGGTAAAAGATATAACGAACAGACTCTTGAAATAAAATATAAAGGAAAATCAATTGCCGATGTTTTGGAGATGAGCGTAGATGAAGCGTATGAATTTTTTGAGAAAATCCCAAAAATAAAAGCCAAACTAAAAACCCTAAAAGATGTTGGGCTTGGATACATAACCCTTGGTCAAAATGCAACAACCCTAAGCGGCGGGGAAGCTCAAAGGATAAAACTTGCAAAAGAGCTTAGCAAAAAAGATACGGGTAACACTCTTTATATTTTAGACGAACCAACAACAGGACTACATTTTAAAGATATTGATAATTTAATGAAAGTTTTACAACACTTAGTAGACCTTGGAAATAGCGTAATTGTAATTGAGCACAATTTAGACTTTATAAAAAATGCTGATTATATTATAGATATGGGACCAGAAGGCGGAAGCAAAGGTGGAAG
>JAMOSZ010000102.1 GCA_027062625.1 Nautiliaceae bacterium | reverse complement strand
GTATTGGGTTTTGCATTTGGAGCCTCAGGGAGCGAGCTATGACCGTTTTTCTGATTTTGACCCCTACACAGGGCGATTTTTCTTAGTCTATTTTTCAAAAAATGGAAAAAAAAGTCTCAAAAGTGGCCCCAAATGGACTTTTTCTGGATCAGAATTCAATTTCCAATCTCATGGTCACTTCCGTTTTCTCGAAATCACTTCCGTTTTCCCGGAAATCGCCATTTTTCCCGGATTTTGGGCGATTTTGAGCCATTTCAAGCCAATTTTTGCGTAGGTTGGGACCAGATAGAATTATAAAAAGACCAGGAAAATGATCAGTGAAGAATTCTGAACAAAATAAGCCATTAATCATAATTTTAGAGCGTCCCTGGAATATTTTCGTATTCCAGTAGTGTTAAAATGGGGATTTTTTTCAAAAAATAAAAAAAATTAAAATGGACTTTTTCTGAATCAGAATTCAATTTGGAATTTCATGGTCACTTCCGTTTTTTCAAAAAATTGACCGTTTTCCCGGAAATTGAGGTTTTTGATGGGATTTTTGGCGATTTTGAGCCAGTTTTTGCCAATTTATGCGTAGGTGGGACCAGATATCAAAAAACCAAGACCAGAAAAATGATCAGTGGAAAATTCTGAACAAAATAAGCCATATTTCATCGACTTTTGAGAAATCATCGACTTTTGACTAGACATTGAGAATTTGGACTTCGACTGACGGTCAAATTGAGTCCATTCGGTGATTTTTTCGAAAAAAACAACTTTTGCTCATTTTAAAGAACTTTTTGAGACGAGTTCAACGCAAGTATCCGTTTGTCCCAAAAATGTCCCAGTCTCGAGAAAAAAGCAGTTGAAAATCGATTTTTTTGAAAGTTTTTGTCAATTTATGCGTAGGTGGGACCAGATAGACCAAAATGGACTTCATAAAAATGATCAGTGAAAAATTCTGAACAAGATAAGCCCTTTTGGAGCCACTTTTGAGAGATTTTTATTCAGAGTTGAAAAAA
>JAMOSZ010000101.1 GCA_027062625.1 Nautiliaceae bacterium | reverse complement strand
TTTTTGAGATTAATTTTAACAAAAAAGTAGTAAAATTTAGTATTATGAGTAAAAAGGAGCAAAGATGAAAAATTTTGAAGCTTATACATTAAGATTAAGAGAAGTTTTTGGAAATCAAGATAGCTTATATAAAGTTCCAAAATATCAAAGACCATATAGATGGAGTGATGAACAGGTTGAAGAGTTATGGAGTGATTTATTTGAAGCATTTGAAGAGGGAGAAAAAAGTTATTTTTTAGGTTCTATTGTAGTTGCTCAAAATAGGGACTATAAAGAAGTAATAGATGGACAGCAAAGACTTACTACTTTGATGATATTTTTTAGTGTGGTAAAGGATTTGTTTAATGAAAAAAGGAGAAAAATAGAATCTTTAATATTTGACTTGGATGATAGATTAAGACTAACTCTTACAACTCACGCCCCTTATCAAAATTCTTTTGAAAAACTTATAAAAGGAGAACTTTGTTATACAAAAAAACCTACAAAAAAAGAGATTTTAAAAGATGATGAGCCTTATTTTAAGTTTATAAACACTGCTTATATTTTTGCAAATAAGTTTAAAAACCTAAATAGAGAAAAAGCATTAGAATTTATTGAGTATATTTTAAATAATGTTTATATGATTAGGATTGATTGTGAAAATACTGCTTTTGCAATCAAGCTTTTTCAAGTAATTAATGATAGAGGGCTTGATTTAACTAATGCAGATTTAATAAAAAGTTTTCTTATAGGGAAAGTAGAAGAAAAATATAATATTAAAGAAAAAGAAGATGAATTTATATCTCATTGGCAATCTATTGAAGAACTTATCAAACAAAGTGATATTTCTATTAATGATTTGTTTATTTTATATGAATATTATGCTCTTGCTTCTAATCCTAAAAAATCTTTATATGAAGAGATAAAAAAGGTATTTGAAGATATTGATCCAATTGATGCAGTAGTAGATGTTAAAAAAATGGCTAAGTTTTATTTAGAGAAATTTTATAACAATGAGGATAAAATAATTACCTCTTTGAGGTATTTAAGATGGGGACATTATGTAAGAAGTATAATTATGAGTGCTTATATGGTTGGATTTGAAGAAAAAGAAGAACTCTTTAAAGAAATTAGAAAATTTTTTTATCTTTATTGGATAAGTGGATATACTTTAAATAAAGTTAAGCACCTTTCTTTTAAATTAATTGAGCTTATCAAAGGTAAAGATTTGGAAAAGATAAAAGAATTTTTAGAAGAGAAAATAAAAAAAGATAGAGTTATAGAATATGCAAAAGAGAATTTAAATTATGAATATATTGATAGTTTTGCGTGGATTAAGCCTGTTTTATTATTGATAGAACATAATAGAGATGATAGTGAGGTGTATCCATATTTATCATTAAAAAATATTCATTTAGAACATATTTTACCTTTGGGATTTGAAAAAAGCAAAGGGTGGAGTGAAATTGATAAAAAAGAGGCAGAAAAAGTTATTTATTCAGTTGGTAATTTAACTTTATTAAAAGGTAGTAAAAATATTTCTGCAAGTAATGAAGATTTTGAAATAAAGAAGAAAATTTATGGTGGGAAAAAAGATAAAATGACTTCTTTTAAGATTACTGAGGAGTTGTTGAATTATGAGAAGTGGGGAATTGATGAAATTAAAGAGAGAAAAAGTAGATTAATAAAAGAGTTAGAAGAAATTTTAGAAATTTAATACTATTTTCTCCATCCCCCTTATTCCTTCAATTATGGATTTTCTTGGGTTTTTGGGATTGATGTAGGGTGGGTGGTATTTTTTATTCCATAGGTTGTTTTTTTGTATCCATTCTTTACAGCAGTTTTGGTTGAGGATGCTAAATGTTTTTAGGGGGTAGCGTAGGGCTAAGCCGTATAAAAATCTGTTTGTTACAATTTTAGGGCGTTTTTTTATGGATATTTCTCTTTTTAGGCGGTTTGGGAGTGGGAGGGTGGTGGATATTTTTTCAAGTGGGATATTTTTAAAATATCTTAAATGATATAAAAAGTAGCTTTTAATTGGGTTGATTTTATAAATTTTTGCCAAATGGAAAAACTCTTTTTTTGAAAAAGAGATATTAAAAAGTTTTTTGGCAATTCCAAGTTTTATAAAGTAGTAAAATCCATAGTATAAATATTTACTCCCAAACATCTTTTCAAACTCCATATAAATTCTCTCACGGCTTAAATCGCTAAGCTCAATTTTGCAGCAAAGTTTTATGGTTTTGGGAGCTATTTTGAATTTTAATCTGCTTGCAAACTGCATAGCTCTTAGGACTCTAAGAGAATCTTCTATAAAAGTCTTATCATTAATATGGCGAATAACTCTTTTTTTGATATCTTCAATCCCACCCCAAAAGTCAAGGATTTGAGAAGTATAGATATTTTTCATCAAAGCATTCATCGTAAAGTCTCTACGACGTGAAGCCTCTTTTTCATTTTGAGTGAGTTTTACTTTAAAGCCTCTGTGACCATATCCGCTTTTATTCTCAACTCTTGGCAAGGCTATATCGAAATTTTTCCATTTATACACAAAAAAACTCTTTCCAACTCCTTTTGCACCAATTTTTTGCATAAGTTCATCAAATTTTTTAGGCTCAATGTCATAAACCTCTAAATCATACTCTTTTGGAATAATTCCTAAAATTTCGTCCCTAACACATCCGCCGACTAAATAGACTCTTTTTGTATAAGGGGCAAAAAAGCCCTTTAAAAACTCTAAATTATTTTGATGCGTATTCGGCAATTAAACTGCCCATCTCAGAAGTTGTAACAACCTCTTTTGCCCCGAAATTTGCAATGTCTTTTGTGCGGTATCCATCTCTTAGCACCTCTTTTATAGCTTTTCTTATTCTCTTAGCCCCTTTATTCTCACCCAAATAATCAAGCATCATAGCAGCACTTAGTATCGTAGCGATTGGGTTTGCAATCCCTTGACCGGCAATATCGGGAGCACTTCCGTGGATTGGCTCAAAAAGTCCTACTTTCCCACCAATACTTGCGCTAGGGAGCAAACCGATACTTCCTACAATCATACTTGCTTCATCGCTTAAAATATCTCCAAAAATGTTTCCGGTTAGAATTACATCAAACTGCTTAGGGTCTCTTACAAGTTGCATTGCCGCATTATCAACATACATATGTTCAAGCTCAACCTCTGGATACTCTTTTGCCACCTCTTCTACAACCTCTCTCCAAAGTTCGCTAACTTCAAGCACATTTGCTTTATCAACCGATGTTACTTTTTTTCTTCTTTTTTGTGCCTCTTCAAAAGCCACCCTTGCAATTCTCTCAATCTCATCCCTTGAATAAATCATCGTATTGTAGGCTTTGTTGTCATCTTTGTATCTTGGTTCTCCAAAATAAATCCCACCAGTTAGCTCCCTTACTACTTCTAAATCAACTCCTTTTATAACTTCTGGTTTTAGGGTAGAAGCGTCAATTAATTCATCAAAAATAATAGCTGGGCGTAAATTTGCAAAAAGCCCAAGTGATTTTCTTAGTTTAAGAAGTCCGGTTTCTGGGCGTTTCTCTTTTGGTAAGGTATCCCATTTTGGTCCCCCGATTGCCCCAAACAATACAGCGTCTGAATTTAGTGCCCCTTTTATCGTCTCATCAGGGCAAGGGTTATCAAAAACATCAACTGCACTTCCGCCAAGTAGATACTCTTTATAATCTAAATCAAATCCCTCTTTTGCGCTTACTGCATCTAAAACTTTTATTGCTTCATCAATAATCTCAGGACCTATTCCATCACCTTTTATCACCGCTATTTTATAAGCCATTTTTTTTCCTTTAAAATCTCTTTTGCATAATTTATCAGCCCCCCTGCTGCTATTAATTCTTGCATAAATGCTGGAATTGGTGCAAATCTATACTCTTTTTGAGTATCAATATTGTGAATAATTCCTTTATCAAGGTCAATTTTTATTAAATCTCCCTCATTAATCTCATCGGTTTGTAAAACTTCAAAAATTGGAAGTCCCATATTAAAGCTATTTCTATAAAATATTCTTGCAAAGCTTTTTGCAATCACAGCACCAACCCCGGCAGCTTTTAGGGCAATTGGAGCATGTTCGCGACTACTACCGCTTCCAAAATTTTTACCAGCTACTATAATATCCCCAGGTCTTACTTTTTTTGGAAACTCTGGGTCTGCATCTTCCATTACGTGTTTTGCAAGTTCGTGGGGGTCAGATGTATTGAGGTATCTTGCTGGAATGATTAAGTCAGTATCAATATTATCTCCAAATTTCCAAACTCTACCAGTTATTACATTCATTGATAAACCTTTTTTTGTTGAATTTTATCAAAAAATTTGGGTTAAAGAGTTGTTTTGCTGACAACTTTGCCTCTTTTGGCTTTGCTTGTTAATTGTTTTGCCTATTATCAGTTTTTGTAATGATACTTCTCTTTACTATGGATGAGAGGTAATTTATGATATAATTATATTACTTTTAGTTAAGGAGAATTTATGGCTATCTCAAAAGAACTTCAAAAACTTTTCTTAGAAAATAAAAATGGAATTGTTACATATGAAAAGATTATAAATTTTTTTGATAAAACTCCTACAAAAAAAGATGCCAAAGAGATACTTGAACTAACAAAAGAGAATAATATAAAACTTATGACCGCAGCTGAGGTTGCAAAACTTAAAAATCTTGAAGAAGTTGTAAAGAGTGAAGAAGAGAGACAAAAGAAAAAAGAAGAGCTTGCAGAAGAGATTTTAAAAGATAAAGAACTTCTTGAATGGTCTCGCTCAGATAGCCCAGTTAGGATGTATTTAAGGGAGATGGGGCATATTCCTTTGCTTGATAAAGATGAAGAGATTGAAATTTTTAGAAGAATTCAGCTTGGAGAAGAGATTATCCTTGATGCTATTACTTCAATTCCATTTTTGATTGATTTAGTTTTATCTTATAAAGAGCCTTTGTTAAATCGCGAAAGAAGGGTAAAAGAGCTTTTTAAAAGTTTTGTTGATGAAGAAGAAGTTGAGGATGAGAATACAAAAGAGGGTAAAAAGAATAAAAAGATAAAACTAAGAGAAAAGAGAATTAATGAACTTTTTAAAAACCTTGAAAAAGCAAAAAAAGAGTGGGAAAAAGTTATTGATGAGTATGATGCGGTATTAAAAGATACTTCTTTGCCACAAGAGGAGAGACTTTATAAAATCTTGCAGCTTACATTTAAAAAGAAAAAAGTCAAAGACGCTTTAACTGAGCTTGGATATACTTCAAAACTTATTAATGAAATTGTAAAAACGGTTGAGACCTCTTTAAAGGGGGATAAGGATTTTGAAAAAGAGCTTAAAAAGAAAGAGTATAAACTGCCTTTATTTAATGAGCATTTAAGAGAGCTTCATAAACAGATTTTAGAAAACATTACAGAGCTTAGTAAAGAAGAAATAGCGGCAATGGTGCCAGAACATACGATGGTAAATGTTTATATGGATATTAAAAAGCTTGTAGAAGCTAAAAAAGCAAGTGAAAATAAATTTGGAATGGACCCTAAAAAGCTTGAAGTGATTTTAGAGCAGTTAAAAAGAGGTAAAAAGATAGTCCAAGAAGCCAAAGAGAAGATGGCAAGGGCGAATTTGAGGCTTGTTGTTAGTATTGCAAAGAAATATACAAATAGAGGGTTGCCGTTTTTGGATTTGATTCAAGAGGGGAATATTGGGCTTATGAAAGCTATTGATAAATTTGAATTTGAAAAAGGATATAAATTCTCAACTTATGCGACTTGGTGGATAAGACAAGCTATTAGCCGTGCAATTGCAGACCAAGCAAGAACGGTTAGAATTCCAATTCATATGATTGAAAATATCAATCAAATTAATAAGATTATTAGAAAATATGTCCAAGAAGAAGGGAAAGAACCAACTCTTGAAGTAATTGCAAGAGAGATGAAAATGCCAATTGATAAAGTAAAACAAATTTTAAAAATTTCAAAAGAGCCAATCTCTCTTGAAGCGCCAGTTGGTGAAGAAGAGGATGGGAAAGTTGGAGATTTTATTCCAGATAAGAGTTTCTCAAATCCTTATGAAGAGGTTGTATTGGAGGATTTAAGAAAGCATATTGATGAAATACTTGAAAGTCTAAATGAGAGAGAAAAAGCGGTAATTAAGATGAGATTTGGACTTATGCCAGATAAATCTGAGAGAACCCTTGAAGAGATTGGAAAAGCACTTAATGTAACAAGAGAGAGAGTTAGACAAATTGAGAGCAGTGCCATTAAAAAACTTAGACATCCAAATATCGGAAAACTTCTTAAAAATTATCTTGAAGGTTAAGATTGAAAAAGTGGGAACTTATAAAAGAATTTTTGATAAGATTTCTTAAAGAAGAAATTACAAAAACCGGACTAAAAAGAGGAATACTTGGACTTAGTGGGGGGATTGATAGCGGGGTTGTTGCAATTTTGGCAAAAGAAGCGCTAGGGGATAATTTTAAGGCGTTTTTGCTTCCAAGCCAATTCTCTTCCCCTTCAAGCATAAAAGATGCAAAAGAGCTTTGTGAGAAGTTTGATATTGATTATGAGATAATTTCAATTGAGCCTTTGTTAAAAGCTTATCCTATTGAAGATAAGGTAAGGCTTGGAAATTTTTCTGCAAGAATGAGAATGGCGATTTTGTATGATAAATCGGCTGAGCTTAATGCACTGGTGATTGGCACGAGTAATAAAACCGAGCTTTTGCTTGGGTATGGGACTTTGTGTGGGGATTTGGCAAGTGCGATTAATCCAATAGGGGATATTTATAAGACTGAAATTTTTGAGTTTGCAAAGTTTCTTGGGGTGCCTGATAGTATTATAAACAAACCTCCAAGTGCCGATTTGTGGGTAGGGCAAAGCGATGAAAAGGAGCTTGGATACTCTTATGATGAGATGGACCCGGTTTTGATGGATTTTGTGGATGAGAGGGCTACAAAGAGTGAGCTTTTAAAAAAATATGATAAAGAGTTAGTGGAGTTTGTGTTAAAAAAAGTGTATCAAAATCAGTTTAAAAGAAAACCTCCAATTATTGCAAAGCTTAAATCCCGCACAATAGGGCATGACTTTTTATACGAAAGAGATATTAGGCTTTGAGGTGGCTTTATATTTTTTTTGAGGAGATGCTTTTTTCTCCAAAGTGGTATCATCTTTTTTTTATTCTTCTTCTTTTGCCTTTTTCTTTAATTTATTTTTTGATTGTCTTTTTTAAATTTCCAAAAAAATTTAAAAATATGCAAATTCCAGTAATTAGTATTGGCAATTTAGTAATAGGAGGGAGTGGTAAGACTCCTCTTAGTATTTTTTTAGCCAATAAGTTTGAAAAATATAAGCCAGCTGTAATTTTAAGAGGATATGGAAGAGAGTCAAAAGGGCTTTTGGTTGTAAGCAGATGGGGGGATGTTTTAGTGGATGTTAAGAAAAGTGGGGATGAGGCTATGGAGATAGCAACATCTACAAAAGCTTTGGTGATTGTGAGTGAAGATAGGGAAGAGGGGATAAAAAAGGCTAAAAGTCTTGGAGCTTGTTTTGTTATTTTGGATGATGGATTTGATAAGCCTTTTTTAAAACTTAATATCATAATTGATTATAAGCCAAAAAACCCTTTTTTGCTTCCAGCCGGTCCATACAGGTATCCAAGGCATTTTTTAAAGTATGGAGATATTGTTTTAAAGGAGGGAAGAAATTTTAAAAGAGAGGTGGTTGTGCCAGATGGTGATATTTTAATAAGCGGCATATCAAAACCAAAAAGACTTCTTAAATGGTGGGAGGGAGAGTATAAGTTTTTTCCAGACCATTATAATTTTAAAAGGGAAGATTTTAGAGGAATTGAAGATAAAAAAATTGTTGTTACAAAAAAGGATTTTGTAAAATTAAAGGATTTTGGGCTTAACTTAGAGATTATGGAACTTAGAGTTTGGTTAGAGGATGAAGTGTTAGAAAAAATTGAGAAATATTTGATAAAATTTCAAAAAAAAGGCTAAATATGGATATTAAAGAAGAGATTAAAAAGGATGAAGAGTTATTAATTCAAGTTTTTAAGTTAGAGAAGTTTGTAAGAAAGTATAAAAATATTATTATTGCATTTTTTGCGATAGTAATTTTGGGAATAGTTGGGAAGAGTTTATATGATTATTATAAAACTCAAAAACTTATAAAAGAGAATTTGGCGTTAGAAAAATTACTTCTAAATCCAAATGATAAAGAGGCACTAAATACTCTAAAAGGGAATAAAGCTCTTTATGACTTATATCTCTTAAAAAAAGGTCAATACTCAAAAATCTCAACTCCTGCGCTTGAAAGTTTTAAAGCGTTTAAAGAAGTAATGGAGAGTGGGGATGTTAAGTTATTAGAAGAGTATGTGAATAATCCAAAATATTTTGTATTAAAAGATATCGCAAGACTTGCGTTAATTAGGGCTTATCTTTTAAATAATAAAAGGGACAAAGCTAAGATAGTAGCTGGGGAGATTAGTGATAAGAAAGTAAAAGATTTAGCGATTTATTTACTTCATTATGGGATAGTTAAATGAGATGGTTGATATTTGTAATTTTATTGTTTTTAGGATGTGCAAATAAGGATGTTTTTACTCCTAAAAGTGCAAAGCCAAAAGAGTTAAATTCAACAACAATTTATCCAAAGTATTTAAGAGATTATACTTATAAGACTTTAACTTTTAGAGAACTTGATTTGATTTATAAAAGGCCAACTTCTTTTATTGATGATGGAGTATGGGGGAAGTGGGTTAATTATGATTTGAATAATACAAAGCTTGGGAAATTTAAAAAGGTTGATAGAGATTTAGCGGTTTATGGGGATGAGTTAAAACTTATAAAAGAGAATAAAGTTATAAAACTTCCTTATTTAATAGCGACAGCTTCTAAAAGAGGTGATTTAATAGCTGTTTTGTTTGAGAATAATAGTGTTGGAGTTTTGAAAAATGGAAAAATGGTAGCTTATAAAAAAGGCGATGAGGTTATTGCAGGGAGATATTTAAGAGCAAAACCGATAATTGCTGATGATGTAATTGTGTTTCCAACTCTAAATTCAAAAATTTACTTTTATGTAATTTCTTCAAATACTTTCAAACCAATGGATTTATCTTCATATGAGCTTATTGATAATGTGATTTTTGCAAAGTATATAGCAAGTGAAGATAAGTTAATAGTAGCTACTCCTTATAAAGTAGTTGTTATAACTTCTTTTGGGGTTGAAGTTTTGAATAAATATAGAGTTAAGCATATTGTAATGATGGATAAATATATTTATATTTTTACGATAGCTGGTAGAGTTTTGAAATATGATTTAGATTTAAAGAAGATGAAAGGAGTTGATTTGCCTTTTGCTGATTATTTTGCTCCTGGGGTTTGTAGAGGGAGAATTTATACTCTAACTTCAAATGGATATTTGATAGAATTTGATAAAGATTTAAACTATAAAGTTTATAAAACAGATCAATTTGATTTAGCATCTCCTCTTAGAATAAGAGGATGTAGAATTTATAATGATGATAAGGTATATGAAATTGAGTAAGTTTATAGAGATGTTTTTGGAGTATTTGCTTTTAAATAAAGGTGCTTCTGAGAATACCATTAAAGCATATAAAAATGATTTAACCCAATTTGAAGAGTTTTTGAAAAAGCCAATTATTAATGCAACTTCATCGGATGTTATTGCGTTTTTGTCTCAACTTGAAAATAAACGCTCTTTAAATAGAAAGTTAAGCTCGATAAATTCATTTTTTGATTTTGCTTATAAAAGAAATTTAGTGGAAGAAAAACCAAAAGTAAAGCAAGCAAAAATTCCTCAAAACCTTCCAAAATTTCTTAGTAAAGAGGAGATTTTAAACTCTATTTCTCATATTGATAGCTTGGCAAGTTGGTTTGAGCTTAGGGATAAAGCATTAATTTTATTTTTGTATGCAACTGGGCTTAGGGTGAGTGAAGCTATTAATGTAAAGCTTAGCGATATTGAAGATGGATGGGTTAGAGTTAGAAATTCAAAAGGGGATAAAGAGAGAATTGTTCCTATTGCCGATGAAGCGTTAGTAGCAATAAAAGAGTATCTAAACAAAAGACCTTGTAATAGCGAGTATCTTTTTGTTAATAAAAATTGTCAAAAACTTAGTAGAATCAGTGCTTTTAACATTACAAAAAAATATCTTGGAGTCTCTCCTCATGTTCTTAGACACTCCTTTGCAACCGCTCTTGTGCTAGGTGGAGCTGATATAAGAATTGTTCAAGAGTTATTGGGGCATGCATATTTAAATACCACTCAAATTTATACTCACATTCAAAAGGAGAATTTAAAAGAGACGATTTTAAAATACCATCCATTAGAGGATATTTTATGAAAGATGTAATAGATGCTCTTTCAAAAAAGGGGCTTATTTTTAAAAGTTTTGAAGAGATTGAATTAAATACGCGGAAAAAAATTAGGGCTTTTGTAGGGGTTAATTTAAAGAGTGAGTATGTTTTTGTATTAGTGTTTTATAAAAAAAGTAGAGTATTGTTAAAAGATATAAAAGAAGCTGAGATTTTTATTCCTCCTATTAATTTTAGGTATAAAAAGAAGATTTTACTTTTAAATTCACCCATTTGCTCAAAAGCAAAAGAGGAACTTGATGAGTGGAGAATTTTTTGGTTTTAGTTGATATTGGGAATAGTAGGTTTCATATTTTTAAAAATGGGGAGATTATTCACTCTTTAAAGCCTTTAAAACTTGATGGGGATGTGTTTTATATAAGCGTTAACGAAAAAAGAGAAAAAGAGTTTTTAGCTTTAAATCCCAAAGCTATTAATTTAGCTAAATTTGTAAAGTTTGATACCTCTTATAAAGGACTTGGAATTGATAGGATAATGGCTTGTAAGAGTGTTGAGAGTGGAGTTGTGGTTGATGCTGGAAGTGCAATTACGATTGATGTAATGGATAATTTTAGACATCTTGGTGGGATTATTATGCCAGGGCTTAGGGCATTTAGAGAAGCTTTTGCTAAAATTTCGCCAAAACTTGATATGGAGTTTACAAAAATAGACCTTTTAACTTTACCAACTTCCACAAAAGAAGCGATAAGTTATGGAAGTATTGGGGCAGTTGTTAGAGTTATTGAGAGTTTGGATGATAAAAAGATTTATTTAACTGGTGGAGATGGGAAATTTTTGCAAGAGTATGTTGGAGGAGAATTTATTGAGGATTTGGTATTTCGCGGAATGATAAAAACGATAAAGGAAGAGTATGAGAATAGCTTTGCCAAAAGGTAGGATAGCAGATGAGGTTTTGGGTATTTTTAAAAGAATTTTTGATGAAGATTTTAAGTTTGAAAATAGAAAGCTTATTTTAAAAAAGGCTGGATTTACATTTTTAAATGTCAGAAACTGGGATGTTGCAACTTATGTTGAAAGACAAGCTGCTGATATTGGAGTTGTTGGGCTAGATGTTATAACAGAACTTAGGAGTGATGTATTGGAGCTTTTGGATTTGGGACTTGGGAAGTGTAGGATTAGCGTTGGTGGAATAAAAGGAGATGATGGTTATAAAAAAAAGAGTGAAATTGTGGTTGCTACAAAACTTCAAAATATTACAAAAGAGTATTTTAGTAAGAAAGGAATTCCAACTCAAATTATTAAGCTAAATGGTTCAATAGAGCTTGCACCTTTGGTGGGGCTTAGTGATGTGATTGTTGATATTGTAGAGACTGGTAATACTTTAAAAGAAAACGGGCTTGAAGAGAAAGAGGTGATTATGCACTCATCTGCAAGACTTATTGCAAATAAAAATTCCTTTCTTTTAAAAAAGCCGCAAATTTTGGAGCTTGTTGATAGAATAAGGGAAGTTAATGGGGCTTGAAGTTTATGGAATGGTTGAGGAGCTTTTTTTAGGAGATGAGGCTTTTAGATTGTGGGAGAAATATTTAGAGATTTTAAAAGAGTATGAAATAAAAGAGATTTTGGATATTGGATGTGGGAGTGGTGGGTTTTGTTTGATGGCAAAAAGAGAAGGAATTGATGTTTTTGGAGTTGATTTAAGCAAAGAGCAAGTAAAAAAAGCAAAAAAAAGAGGTTGTAAGTGTGAAGTTATGGATGTTTGTAATGTAAGGGGAAATTTTGATAGTGGAGTTGCAATTTTTGATGTAATAAATTATTTAGATAAAAAAGAGTTAAAGAGATTTTTTGAGTGTATAAAAAAGAAGATAAATAGATACTTTATTTTTGATATTAATACTTTATATGCTATGAGTGAACTTGCGGTTGGAAGTTTGGTAAGAGAAGATGGGGAGAGATTTGGAGTGCTTGATAGTGAGTATGAGGATAAAAGACTTATTACAAAAATTACCCTTTTTAAAAAAGAGGGAGATTGTTATAAAAAGTATCAAGATAAAATAGTTCAATACTTTTATACTCTTGATGAAATTGAAGAGTTATCAAAAATGGAGCTTATTGAAGTAATTCCTTTTTCTTTATATGGGAGTGAAGAGGCTGAGAAGCTTATTTTGGTTTTTGGGAAGTGATTATTTTGGTTTGAAATTTTCTTTGCTAACGCAAAACTCTTTTACAAAACATTTTTCACACTTTGGATTTTTTGCTTTGCAGATATACCTCCCAAAAAGCACAAATGCTTGATGGAGTTCATTTAAGTTAGTTTCAAACGCTTTTGTTAAATCCTCTTCTGTCTCTTTGACTGTTTTTGCATCTGTAATTCCCAAGCGATGAGAAACTCTAAATACATGAGTATCAACTGCCATTTTATTTGCTCCTTCACTCTCTATTAAGAATACATTTGCTGTTTTGTTTCCAACGCCTGGGAGTTTAATAAGCTCTTTATGCTCTTTTGGGATTGAGCCTTGGTGCTTTTCTTTTACCATTTTTGCCATTTCTACTAAATTTTTAGCTTTATTGTTAAAAAAGTTGCACGATTTTATTATCTCTTTAACTTCTTCAACATCTGCACACGCTAAACTTTCAATATCTGGATATTTTTCAAAAAGTTTTGGAGTAATTAAGTTTACTCTCTTATCAGTACATTGGGCTGATAGGATAATTGCTACTAAAAGTTCATATTCGTTAGTATAGTTAAGCTCGGTTTTGCTTCCTTTGTAGTGAGAGAGGAATCTTCTTTTAATTTCTTCAAGTTCCTCTTTTTTTCTCAGTATCATTTAGCTCCTTTTTTTTAGTATAATAACATATATTTTAATAAAGGAGATAAATGGCTGGACATAATAAATGGAGTAAAGTAAAACATATTAAAGCAAAAGAGGATGCTAAAAAATCTAAAATCTTTACAAAACATGTAAGAGCTATTATGACTGCTGCAAGACAAGGGGGAGGAAATCCAGATAATAATCCAGCGCTTCGTCTTGCAATTGAGAGGGCAAAAGCTGACTCTATGCCAATGAATAATATTCAAAGAGCAATTGATAAAGCAACTGGGAATTTAGAAGGGGTTGTATTAAGTGAAGTAACTTATGAGGGTTATGGACCTGGTGGAGTTGCTATAATGGTTGAGTGTTTGACTGATAATAAAAACAGAACCGTAGCAGAAATCCGCCACGCCTTTAAAAAAGCTGGTGGTAGCCTTGGGACAAGCGGAAGTGTGGCTTGGATGTTTGAAAAAAAAGGAATTATAGTTGTAAATAGAAGCGAAAAAGATGAAGATGTGATGGAAAAAGCTATTGAGGCTGGGGCTGAGGATATTAAAGAGATGGATGAAGTTTTGGTAATTGAGAGTATGCCTGAGGATTTTAATGCAGTTTTAGAAGCTGTAAATTCAATAGATGGAGTTGAGATTATTGAGAGTAATATTCAATTAACTCCTATTAATTTTAGTGATGTTGATGACGAAACGGCTGAAAAGGTTGAGAGGCTTATAGAAAGACTTGAAGAGATTGATGATGTTCAAAATGTTATTCATAATATGGCTTAATTATTTTAAAGTTAATGTTTAGAGAATATAATAAAACAAAAAAGGATTAATATGAAAAAATTGGTATTAGCAGGATTAATTGGAGTTAGTGCACTTTTTGCATTTCCTGGGATGATGGGTGGAAGTATGCAAGGGAATGCTGGTATGATTGGTAAACCTTTACCAGGACTTAAAGATAATACAGTTTTAGCTGAGGTAAATGGTAAAAAAATTACAGTTGCTGAGCTTAATGCTTATCTTCAAGGGATTACTGGGGATAATAGAATAAGAGTTCAAGATTTACCAGCTCAACATCTTAAAAAATTTATTCAAGACTATACTACAACTCTTGAACTTTACAATAAAAAAGCAAAAGAGATTACAAAAACTCCTCAATACAAAATGGCGGCTATGAAGCTTGCGGTTGATATGTGGCTAAAAAATGAGTATAACAATATTAAAATTTCAGATGCAGAAGCAAGAAAATTTTATGAGCAAAATAAGGATATTTACTTCAAAGCAGCACCAGAAGTTAAAGCAAGACATATCTTAGTAAAAGATAAAGCATTAGCTAAGAAGATTATTAATGAATTAAAAGGGTTAAAAGGAAAAGCGTTAGAGGAGAAATTTGCCGAGCTTGCTAAAAAATACTCAATTGGACCAAGTAAAGTTCAAGGTGGAGAGCTTGGGTGGTTTAATCCAAAGCAGATGGTACCAGAATTTGCCGAAGCTGTTAAAAAGTTAAAACCTGGTCAAATTACACTCAATCCAGTAAAAACAAGATTTGGATATCATATTATTTTGGTAGAAGGTAAAAAAGATAACAACTATTTACCATATGAAGATGTTAAACCTCAAATTATTGCGTATCTTAAAAATTTAAAATTAAAACAAGAACTTGATAAAATTAAAAAAGAGACAAAAATTAAATACTTAATTCCAAACAAATAAGGAGATAAGATGAGTTGGTGGAGAGAGCTTGGAATTGATGCTGGGGTATTAACAGGAAGCGAAGCTGCAAAAGTGCTTGATTATGCAAAAGAGAAAGGGTTTGCACTTCCGGCTATTAATGTAGTTGGAACAAATTCAGCAAATGCGGTAATGGAAGCTGCAAAAGAAGTAAACCTTCCAATTATTATTCAATTTAGTAACGGAGGTGCTCACTTTTTTGCTGGAAAAGGGCTTGATAACGAAAATCAAAAAGCGGCAATTCTTGGAGCAATAAGCGGAGCTAAACATATTCATACATTATCAAAAGCTTATGGAATTCCGGTAATTTTACACACAGACCACGCAGCAAGAAAACTTCTTCCTTGGATTGATGGATTAATTGAGGCAAATAAAAAACATTATGAAAAGTATGGAAGACCTCTTTACTCTTCTCATATGCTTGATTTAAGCGAAGAGCCATTAGAAGAGAATATTGCAACTTGTAAAGAGTATCTTAAAAAATTGGCGCCTCTTGATATTATGCTTGAAATTGAGCTTGGAGTTACTGGTGGGGAAGAAGATGGAGTTGATAATACTGGAATTGAAAATTCAAAACTCTATACTCAACCAGAAGATGTAGCGTATGCTTATAAAGAGTTAATGGAAGTTAGTCCTTTATTTATGATTGCTGCAAGTTTTGGAAATGTGCATGGGGTTTATAAGCCGGGGAAAGTTAAGCTTGAACCAATTATTCTTAAAAATTCCCAAGAGTATGTAAGAGAGAAATTTGGTATTAAAGATGAAAAACCAATTAGATTTGTATTTCATGGAGGAAGTGGAAGTGAGCTTAGCAAAATCCACGAAGCTATTGATTATGGAGTAGTTAAGTTTAATATTGATACAGATACCCAATGGGCGTTTTGGAGTGGAGTAAAATCTTATATTGAAAAATATTGGGATTATTTACAAAGTCAAATTGGAAATCCAGAGGGTGAAGATAAGCCAAATAAAAAGTATTATGACCCAAGAAAATGGTTAAGAGAGGGTGAGAAGTCTATGAAAGAGAGAGTCATTAAAGCTTATAAGGATTTAAGGGCTATTTAATGCCCTCTCCCATTACTCCTTTTGAATTTAGAGGATATTTTTTTCATATTAAAAGGGATGATTTATTAAGACCTTTTGAGGGGAATAAGGCAAGAAAATTTTACTACTTCTTAAAAAACGATTTTCCATATATTAAAAAGCTTGTCTCCTTTGGTTCAAACCAATCAAATGCAATGTATGCTATGAGTGAGCTTTGTAAGATTAAGGGATGGGAGTTTATTTATTATACCCATCATATCCCTTCTTTTCTCAAACAAAATCCTCATGGTAATTATTTAAGGGCTTTGCAAAATGGAGCAAAAATTATTGAAATTGGATTAAGAGGGGATGAGCTTAGGGAGTTTGTTTTTAGGTTAAAGAGTAAAGAAACTTTGGTGATAGAGGAGGGGGGAAGGGTTAGGGAGAGTGAAGAGGGAATAAAAATTTTGGCTGATGAGATAAATGAATACTGCATAAAAAATAATTTAAGAGTCTTTTTGCCAAGCGGGACTGGCACTACGGCTTATTTTCTTGCAAAGCATCTTGATGTTGAGGTGATTACAACGCCTTGCGTTGGGGATAGGGAGTATTTGAAAAAGCAGTTTGAGCTTCTTGGGGGCGGTAAAATTCCTACGATAATTTCTCCAAAAAGAAAATATCACTTTGGAAAACTCTATAAACATTTATATCTCCTTTGGCAAGAGCTAAAAAAAGCTGGGGTGGAATTTGATTTATTGTATGATCCGATTGGCTGGGAAGTTGTGCTTGAAAATGGGCTTTTTGATGTTTTGTATATTCATCAAGGCGGGCTTTATGGTAATGAGAGTATGTTAAGAAGATATAAAAAAAGTGTGTAATTTTGAAGCATATGTTGATATTTCTCTTTTTTTTTAATTGTAAATGATTATTCATTTTTGATAAGATTATAATATCTTGTCAAAGGAGAGAGATATGGGAGTATTAGTTGCTTTAAATGTTGTGGTGCCTTGGATTGTTGCTTTAATTATCTTTTTATCAAAAAAGGATGTTGTTACGAATGTTTTGACTTTTTTGATGCTTCCTATTTTGATATTCACGGCCTATTTGGCTTATATTCAACCACATCCTGTGCTTGTTGAGACTCCAAAGTGGTTGGATTTGCTTATTACTCTTTATGATTTTGGGCTTCTTGGTTATTTTTTGTATCAAGGGATTGTGAGAAAAAGCGGGCTGATTGCTATTTTAGCAACTATCCAAATACTTTTTTTAATTATTGTTTTAATAATGATGCCTCATTCACAAACTCCAAATATTTATGTGGATAGTGTTACATTAATGTTTTACTTAATTGTAGCAATTGTCGGGGTTCCTATTGCGATTTTTGCAACAAAATATATGGATTATGGAGAAAAGGGGAAACACTCTTTTGTAGCTATTGTTGTTTGGTTTTTAGGGGTTATGAATCTTGCTGTGAGTGTAAATAATATTGAGTGGTTTTTCGCACTTTTTGAAACCACTACACTTGCAAGTTATATAATGATTGGATTTAGAGGAGATAAAGAGGCGATTAATAATTCAAATCTTGCTCTTTGGATGAATCAGATTGGTGGGATTGCTATTTTAATAGCGTTAATGATTTTTATAAAAGTAAATGGAGTTTACCATTTTAGCGACCTTTTAAAACATCCTACTATAATCTCAATGGCAGCACTTGGATTTTTGTCTTTGAGTGCATTAGTAAAAGGTGCTCAGATGCCGTTTCATAAATGGCTGCTTGGTGCAATGGTGGCTCCAACTCCTGTTAGTGCGATACTTCACTCAGCCACGATGGTAAAAATTGCTCCTTATTTGATTTTGAGAATTTCTCCAATTATTAAAGGGACACTTCTTGCAAAACTTTTGATTATTGCAACTGGGTATGTGTTTGTTGTAGCTGCTGTAATTGCTTTGACTCAAAATAATTTTAAAAAGATTTTGGCTTACTCTACGATTTCTCTGCTTGGGCTTATGATGCTTGCGGCTGCTGTTGGCACTCCGATTGCTGTTAGTGCAAGTTTGATATTAATCATTTTCCATGCTTTTGCAAAAGGATTTTTGTTTGTAGAAGCTGGTGTGCTTGAAAAGGTTTTTCATACTAAATACATTGAGCAGATGAGAAGACTTATAGAAAAAGCTCCGCTTACTCTTATGTTTATTTTCTTTGGATTTTTAAATATGACATTTGTCCCTTTTGGAACATTTATTGGTAAATGGATGATGATAGAAGAAGTTAGTAATTTCTTACAGCACGGAAGTTATATTCTTCTTATTCTTTATGTGGGTGCTGGAAGTGCGTTTTTGAGTATTTTATATATGAAAGTACTTGGCGTTAGTGTTAGAAAAGCTCATGGGATTGAAAAAATAAGTTTTGTAAAACTTCCAAAAAGGTTTAATTTTGTATCTGTTTGGTATTATGTGTGGCTTTTAGCAATTACTATTTTTATAGCTCCTTTTATAGCTGATTTTATCGTGCCTATTGCAAAAAGCATTGCAGGAGAGCCTGAAATTTATGCAACAGGGCTTACCCTTCATATGTATAATTCAACTCTTTATTTCTGGCAAATTTTTGGAGCTTTAATACTTCTTTTATTAATCCACGTCCTTCCATATTTTGTCAAATTTAAAGCCGATATAGTCCATCCTTACAACTGCGGGGAGAATTTCCCAAGACATATGGAGACTTGGAATTTTGAATGTCTTGCTAAATATGAGGGGTATTTTGTGGCGTTTAGTATAGCTTTATTTATAATGGTAGTAGTTCTTGGAGGAGGTTTGTTATGATAAATGTAATTTTGACTATTTTGGCTCCTTTTTTTGGAGGAATTGTTTATGGGATTGAGAGAGTAGTAAAAGCAAGGATGCAAAGAAGAGTTGGTCCTCCTCTTATGCAACCTTTTTATGACTTTTTTAAGCTTATGGATAAGCGTCCTATTATGATTCACTCTTTGCACGCTTTAATGGGGATTATGTATTTTATAGCTGAATGGTTTGCTTTGGGAGTGCTTTTGCTTGGGAATGATTTGTTAATAGCGGTATTTTTCCATGTAATTGCTGTGCTTTCGTTAGTGGTTGGTGCAAGTTCTGTTAGAAGCCCATATTCGGTACTTGGTGCGTTAAGGGAGCTTATGCATATGATAAGCTATGAGCCTTTGATGGTTTTAATGGTTGTTGCTTTGTATCTTGTTGTTGGAAGTTTTGATATTAAAGATATTTTAAGTTATGATGGGTATCCTATTTTAAAGCTTCCTTTTGTATTTATCGCTTTTTTGTTAACTATTCCTATGATGCTTCAAAAATCTCCTTTTGATGTGGCAGAAGCTCATCAAGAGATTATAGGTGGTCCTGAGATTGAGTATAGTGGTCCTTTTTATGAAGCACTTTATACTGGGAAGTGGATAGAGTATATTTATGTGTTTACATTTGTCTTTTTGTTTGGGGGGTCTCATTACTGGCTTGGGGCTTTGCTTGTGATTTTTGCCTTTTTGTTTGTGAATTTGCTTGATAATTCAACTGCAAGACTTGATTTTAGAAGAATGGTTAAGTTTGCTTGGGGATTTTTAATTCCAATGGCTGCATTTAATGTAATTTTGTTAGCTTTATTTGAGTAAGGAGAGATTATGGGTTTTTTTAGCAAATTTAGAAAAAAATCGCCTTGGATTTTGCACTACAATACTGGCGGATGTAACGGCTGTGATATAGAAATTCTCTCAGCCCTTGCCCCAAGGTATGATATTGAAAGATTTGGGATGTTAAACAGAGGTAATCCAAAGCAAGCGGATATTTTGTTAGTTACCGGACCTGTTACAAAAAACTGCAAGGATGTTTTAAGAAGGCTATATCTTGAAATGGCTGAGCCAAAGGTTGTGGTGGCTATGGGTGCTTGTGCTCATGGTGGGGGGATTTTTAGGAATTTTTACCATGTGGAAAACGGAGTAAACAACATAATCCCAGTTGATGTGTGGATACCCGGATGTGCACCAAGAGTTGAGGCTTTGATTGACGGGATGGTTGAGGCAATTGAGATATGGCAGCAAAAATCAAAAGAAAAAGAGTATTTAAGAGACCACGAAAAAGTAATTAAAACATTAGGAGTTGAAGATGATGGTTAATCCAAATATGCAAATAGAAGAGGTTACGCTTGATAATGTGGTGGATAAGATAAAAGAGTTTTATGATGAGAGGGAGTGGAATTTTATCACTATTAATGCCACAGACCTTGGAGGAGAGATTCAAATTGATTGGCTTTTTTCAAAATACAGAGCTAAAAACATTATAAAGATTTTTAGGGCAAATGTTTCATATGATGCTTTTATTCCTTCAATTGTGCCTGTTATTCCAAGTGCGTGGCTTGCTGAGTGGGAGCTTGCTGATTTGTTTGGTTTGGATGTTGAGAATGCAACAACTGGGGTTTTTATAGCACCTGATGGTCCAAAAGCACCACTTAGAGTTGATACGAAATTATAAGGAGATGTAATGGGAAAGATTATTGTGCCTTTTGGCTCGCAACATATTGCTTTGCCTGAGCCTATAAGTTTTTTATTTGAAACTGAAAATGAGATAATTACAAAAGTTGAAGCTCATATTGGATATGTTCACAGAGGAATAGAAAAAGCGGCAATTACAAAATTTGAATATACCCAGCTTCCATACCTTACAGCAAGAGTGTGTGGGCTTTGTTCAATAACTCACGCCGGGGCGGTGGTTCATGGGATAGAGAAGCTTATGGATATTGAGGTTAATAAGAGGATAGACTATTTGAGGATGCTTGTGGTTGAGCTTGATAGGATTCACTCTCATCTTCTTGCAAACGGACATGTAGCTGAGGTTGTTGGGTATGAAAATCTTTTTATGCAGACTTTTAGGGCAAGAGAAGATGTAATGGATGTTTTAGAAGCGATTACTGGAAATAGGGTTCAGTATGATTATCAGACAATTGGAGGGGTTGCAAGGGATATGGATAGTGAGATTGCTGAATTTGCAAAGAAAAAACTTAAAAAATTAAAAGATAATGTTTTAAAAGTAATGGAATTTCACGATAGCGATTACACTTTTGGGCTTAAAACAAAAGGGATTGGGGTTATAAGCAAGGAGATGGCGGCAAAATACAATACAGCTGGTCCAGTGGCAAGGGCAAGCGGGCTTGATACGGATGTTAGGGCTGAGTTTGATTATCTTCCTTTTGAAGAGGTTGGATATAAGATGCAGCTAAGAAGTGAGGGTGATGTTTGGGCAAGGAATATGGTTAGGTTTGATGAAATATTAAACTCTATTGAAATGTGTGAGAATATTTTAAACAATCTTCCAGAAGGGGAATATAAAGTAAAGGTTAAAGGAAGACCAAAAGGGGAAGTGGTTGTAAGGGTTGAAGCTCCAAGAGGGGAGTGTTTTTACTATTTAAGGGGAAGTGGGAAAAAGGTAATGGATAGAGTTAGAATTAGAGTGCCAACTTATGCAAACATTCCTATATTAAAAGAGCTTTTTTTAGGGGCAAAATATTCAGACGCCCAAGCGATTGTTTTGAGTTTTGACCCTTGTATGAGTTGTACAGCAAGATAGGAGGTAGATATGCTTAAAATGTTTATAGAGAGTTTTAAAAATTTAGTAAGTGAGCCAGAAACTATAAAATACCCTTTTTCTCCTTCACCTGAGCCAAAAGGGTATAGGGGGGTTATCCATTATAATGAGGAGCTTTGTATATTTTGTGATAAGTGCGAGAATATTTGTCCTCCCGGTGCGATAAAATTTGTAGTTGTTGATTATGAAAGTGGTAAAAAAGAGTATAACTATAATCCTTATCTTTGTATTTACTGCGGAGCCTGTGTTAGGGAGTGTCCAAAGGCTGATGATGGGTGCTTAGTTCAAGTAGAAAAAAGGATGCCTCCACTTGGCAGAAGTGTGCCAAAAGGAAAAGAGCTTGGATATTTTATTAATAGGATTGAAAATCCAAAAGAGGTTGAGATAAAGTGGAGGGAGATTGAAGAGATGAATGTAAAAAGTAAAGAAGAGTATAAAGCTTATAAAAGGGCAAAAAGGGTAAAGAAGATTTGATATAATGCTACAAAATTTTGAAAGGTTTGTATGAAGATAGCATTTTTTGAAGTTAAACCAGAGGAGAGAGAATTTTTTGAAAAAAAATTAGAAGGTGTTAATGTTGAGGTATTGTTTTTTGAAGAGACGATAAATAATCATAAGTTGCCAGCGGATTATGATGTGATTTCTATTTTTATAAACTCAAAAATTACTGCTGAAATTCTTGATAAACTTCCAAATCTTAAATATATTCAAACTCGCTCAACTGGATATGACCATATTGATTTAGTGGAGTGTTACAAAAGAGGGATAATGGTAAGTAATGTAAGAGATTATGCTGGTCCTGCGGTTGGGGAGTTTGCTTTTGGGTTGTTGCTTGAAGCTATTAGGAAACTTTATATTGCAATTCATAGGGTAAAAAGGAACGATCTTTATTATAAAGATTTAAAAGGAATTGAGATTGAGGGTAAGACTATTGGAGTTTTAGGGCTTGGGACTATTGGAAGGCAAATTGTAAAAATTGCAAAAGGATTTGGAGCTGATGTGATTGGATTTAGTAGACATCCAAAAAATTTAGGAATAAGAGAGACTTTTATTTTAGAAGAAGTGTTAGAGAGGAGTGACTTTTTGTTTATTGCACTTCCACTAACTCCTCAAACTAAAAATTTAATCAATAAAGAAAATATTAGCCATTTTAAAGGAAATGTAATAATAAATCCAGCAAGAGCTGAAATTATAGAGAGAGAGGTTTATTTAACCTTTAATGGAATTATTGCAGCTGATGTGCTTCCTGATTGGAGTTTGGCAAAAAAAGATAATATCATAGCAACTCCTCATATGGCATACTATACAAAAGAGGCTTTAAGAAGAATTATGCAAATAAGTCTTGATAATTTAATGGACTTTTTAGATGGTAAAGTGCCAAGATTTTGCTTAAAAGAGGAGTGTAAGAAATATTTTAAAGAGTGTGTTTGAGGCACTCTTTTAGAGTTTTTATAATCTCTTTTTTTTCTATTTTGTAATTTGTGTGATTATAGATATTGCTTTGAAGTTTTTCTATATATGGTTGTAATTTAATGTAGCATTTAAAAGATAGTAAAATTTTTAAAAGTTCTTTATCCGATTTTGCTTTTTTTATTTTTGTAAAAATATCTTCTTTTCTTATTAAATAACTAACCAATGTTCCAATCACTGCTCCTGCAAAAAAAGTTAAAATTAAAAATGCTAAGTTATACTTTTTGGTATAGACTATTTTTTCTTTTGATGAAATTGTTGGAGAGAGGACATTCACTTGAATTGGAGAAGTGGTTTTTAGATTTATTTTTTTGTTGTAAAATGTTTTTAAGGTAAGTGGTGGTATAAGGTATGAGTGGGGAGCGAGAATTGTGAAGTTTTGCTCAAAAATTCCGCAAAGATGATTGTTTTTAAAGGTTGTTTTTAAGAAGGGTTTAGTTGTATAAATTGTTGCATTTGGAATTTTGATAGAAAAATTTGGCAAGGAGTAAAAGTCTCCACATCCTTTTATTCTTAAAGTAGCGGTATTTGGTGAGTTTGCTTCTATTTTTTTGTTTTTAATGCTAAGAGAGATGTTAAAGTCTCCAAAGATAGTATCTTTTGGTATTGGATAGACTTTGATTGTTTTTGTTTGAGAGTAGATGTTTTTTTCCTTTATTGTTTTAATTCCAAAAGTGAAATATCTGTTTTTCATTTTATCTATACTCTCAATTCCAACGATTGCTTTTATTGGACCGATAGTATAAGTTTTGCTTTTTAGAGGATGAAAAATGTATTTATAGGTTGCTTGATTTTTTTTAGAGTTGTTTTGAAGAGGAGTTAAGATGGCATTTTTGATTTTAAATGGAGGTAGTTTTATAAAGTTTACGTTTTCTTTTTTGCTTTTTATGGTAATTGAAATTAGCGCACTATCTCCTAAATAGATACTATCTTTGGAGATGTTTAAATCAAAAATAAATCCTTTATGGGATGATGTTGGCTTTTGGATGATAATTTTTATTGGTTTTGTTATGTAGAGTTTGTTATCAACTTCAACTTTAAAAGATGGAATTGTCATATTTTTATCTGGGATAATTACAAAAGTTTTAGTAATAGATTCTTCTAATTTTCCATTCATTGCTATAATGTTATTTTCTATAAAAACTTGTTTTACTGGGTAGTTTGAGATATATTCTAGTGTAGGAATTTTTATATTTTTTCCGTGAGCAGTGATAGAGATTATTAATCTCTCCCCTTTGCACAAAATATTTTTATTAACATTTACACTAACTTCACTTGCAAAAAGTGCAAGTGGGAGAAGGATTATATATCTCATCTATTCGCTCCTTAAAGGAATTAAAAGAGTATTAAAATTTAGACTTCTTAATTTTTTTTCATAATACTCTTGTTGCAAATCTTTTTTTTGAAGTTTATCTTTTTTAAGTGATTTTAGGGTTAATTGTTTTTTTGAATTTTGTTTTTTGGGAGTAGAGTTATTGTTTTTAGGGGTAGAGTTTTTTTGTTTGTTTTTTGAGTGTTGTTTTTTAGGAGGTGTTTTTTTTTTGGATGGAGGAGGTGGAGGTTGTTTTTTTAATAGTTTTTTAATGTATTCAAGATTGTATTTTGCATCTTTATCAAACTTGATTTTTAGGGCTTTTTGGTAGAGTGTGATGGCTTTATTGAAGTCTCTTAATTGTGCATAGGAATTTGCCAAATTGTAATATTTATAAAAAAGTAAATCTTTATTAGTAATTTGGTTGTAATAAATTATTGCCTTTTTGTACTCTTTTAGTTTATAAAAACAATTTCCAGCATTTAGCAATCCTTTTTGAGTATTAAGATCTAAAAACTCTTTTGCGGCTTTTTGATAGTTTTTGGTTTTATAATCATACTCTGCTTTTATAGCTGTGAAAATATTAAAAGCAAATAGTTTAATTGCAAAGAAGAGAATTAAAAATCTCATTTTTTAATCCTTAAAGAGATATGAGCTATTATAAAAAGGATTATGCCAATTGCTAATGGATATATAAATAATTCTTTATTTTGGGTGATTGGAATGTTGGTTATTATTGTTTTTGAGTTGATTTGTTTTGCGATTTTTAAGATTTCTTGGTTGGAGTAGTCTTTTGTTAGGATATAAGTTAGAGTATTTGGGATTTTTTTGTCTGTAATGGATAGGATTATTTTTGGGTTTTTGATTTGTTTTGTGTAGTTAAGTGCTCTTTTAAAGTTTGCATCTTCTCTTATGTCTTCTTGGGATATATGGTCTAATAGATAAGAGATTGCTTTATAATCGGTTGTTGGGGGGGTGATTAAAAATGGAAACTCTCTAACTCCAATTACTTCTACTGGATTTTGGATATTTGATAAAAGGATTTTGATTTTGTTAACTGCGGCTTTGAATCTATTTGGATAAATATCGGTTTTTTTCATTTTTGCTGACATATCAAGAAGTATTACAACTGATGATGTGATTTTTATTTTTTGTCTCTCTCCTTTTATAACAGGTTTTGCAAGAGCAATAATTAAAAAGATAAAAGAAGCTAAGAGGGTAAAGAATCTTTTTTTATTGCTATAAGGAGATACTAAAATTGCTTTTTTTGAGACTTTTATATCATATGGTTTTAAGAAAAGAAATAATATAACAAGCGTAAGAGCTAAGAATGCGTGAGGATTTTGAAAGGTTATCAAGCAAAGCTCCTTTTTCTTAGATTATACAATAAAATTAAATAAAGTCCTAAGGCCATTAAAAGAGGATAATGGTAGTAAGATTTTATTATTGTAATTTTTGGGGTTTTATATTGGTTTTTTTCAAGAGAATTTATGTAGTTATAGATTTTTTTAAGATTTTTTGGATTTTGTATGTGGAAGAATTTGCCATTTGTCTCTTTTGCAATTTTTTGTAAAACTTTATTATCGCTATTTCCAATTCCAATTGCATATACTTTTATATTAAGGCTTTTTAATTTTTTAAGAGTTAGGTTAAGTGGAGTTATGCTTTTGTTGTCTTTTCCATCTGTTAGGAGTATTATAATCTTGTTTTTAGAGGATTTACTAAATAAAGACGTTGATAAAAATAAAGCATCATAAATTGCTGTTTTTCCCCCAGCTATTGTGACAAAAATATTTTTAACAATATCTTTGAAATATTTTTTTTCATATGTCAAAGGAGAAGCAATATAAGGTCTACTTCCAAATACTACCAGTCCTAATCTATCGTTTTTTCTTTTTTTTGCAAAATCTATTATTATCTTTTTTGCAATTTTAATTTTATCCTCCATTGAGCCGCTTGTATCAAGTGCCATTAAAATATCATACCCTTTTTTAGGGAGTTGGATAGTTTTTTTAGAGAATGGGTTTGCAAGGGAGATGCTAAGGAGGGTGATTGTTAAAATTTCTATGAGTTGGCTTTTTTTTGATTTAAAAAATTCAGCATTTGGAAATAAGATGCAATCCCACTGAGGAGGAAAGAGTTTTTTTAGTATAAGATAAGTTGGTATAATCAAAAGCGCTAATGGATATTCTAAATTCAATTAAACTTCTTTGATTTTGACTTTTGAATATTTAAAAAACTCTTTTATCATTTCTATATCCTCTTTTTTCATAGGAGGGACATTTGGTTTATATTTATAGATTTTAATCTCTTTTTGGATTGTTTGAAAGAGGGGTTGGTTTTTTTCGTTTATGTATTTTGGAGCGATAATTGAGAATTTATAAGCACTCTCTTTTGAATTTTTGAAGTTAAATTTGATAGTCTCTTTTTTTCTAACTTTTAAAATTATTATTATCGTTATCAAAACTATTACAATTGCTAAAATTAAACTCCAAGTAGGTATAATCTCTACGCTTTTTACATCTTTTAGTGGTAGAGGTGTCATTTTAACAACTCCTTTAATTTAAGGTATGCATTGTCTGTTGTATAGATTTTTGTAGAATGATAAGGATTCTGGGAGAAAATTTTTATGTCGAGTGTTTTTATTTTATCGGTGTAAGCTTTTATCTTCTTTTTTGAAAAAGAAGCAAAAGATTCTTTTAAATTAATGGGATTTTTTAGGCATAAATTTTTAATTGGTTTTGGATTTTCTTCAAGTTTATCTCTTACTATTATGGTATAGGTTTCGTGTTTTAGGGCTTTTGTATTGATTGGATGGTAAAAATCTCCTATTAAAAAAAGTATGGATTTTTTAAACTTGTTTAAGTAAGTTATTACTGATTGATTATAATCTTTTTTAAGCAAAGGGGTTGAATTGATTTTTTCTAAGATATAAGGAATTGAGGATTCTTTTTTTTCATTGAGTGTTAATGGAGTTGGTTTTGTATCGTATAAAATTATGCTAAATTTGTTTTGATACTTTATTGAAGCGTATGCTAAAAGAGCTACTATCTCTAAAATAAGCTCCATTTTTGTTTTAACAGTTCCAAAAATTAAAGAGCCGCTTAGTAAGATGGTAATTATTATATGAAGTTCTTTTTCATCTTCAAACTCTCTTACTAATGGTTTTTGATACTTAATACTTCTTTTAAAGTCTATCCTTTTTGCATCCTCTCCATATTGATACTCTCTTAACTCCTTAAACTCTATCCCATCTCCTTTAAAAACCGATAAGTTATTCCCAGCTCCAATTTCAAATACTCTTTTTTTGGCTTTTATAATAAGCTCTTTCATCTTTTTGGTACCTGATTTAGTATATTTTCTATAATTTCATCCTCTTTAATGTCCTCTGCAATAGCTTCATAGGAGAGGATTATTCTGTGTCTTAACACTTCATAAAGTATTTCTAAAATATCTTCTGGTATTACATAATCTCTATTTTTTATAAAAGCATTTGCTTTTGCCCCTTTTACTAAAAAGATAGTAGCCCTTGGGCTTGCCCCAAGTCTTAGGAGTTTTTCTTTTCTTGTTGCATTTACAATTTCTGCTATATACTCAATTAACTCTTTGTCAATAAATACATTTTTTAGCTCTTCTTGGAATTGTAAAATATCGCTTCTTGATAAAAGTTTATTTATTGTTGGAGGATTTTCTATAAGCTCAATAATTTTTATTTCATCCTCTAATGAAGGGTAATTTACAATAACTTTAAACATAAACCTATCAAGTTGAGCTTCTGGGAGAGGATAGGTGCCTTCTTGTTCTATTGGATTTTGAGTGGCAAGTACCATAAATGGTTTTGGGAGAGGAAGAGTTTTTTTGCCAATGCTAACTTGCCTCTCTTGCATTGCTTCAAGTAAAGCACTTTGGACTTTGGCTGGGGAACGGTTAATTTCATCGGCAAGAAGCAAATTTGTAAAGATTGGACCTTTGTAGATTTGAAATTCATTTGTTTTTGGATTGTATGTCTCTACTCCTATAATATCGCTTGGGAGTAAATCGGGAGTAAATTGAACTCTTTTAAAATCTAAATCGCAAACTTGACTAAGAGTCTTTATAGCGGTTGTTTTGGCAACCCCTGGGACCCCTTCTATTAAGATGTGTCCATTTGAGATTAAGGCAATTATCATCATTCGTATTAGTTTATCTTGTCCAACTATTGCTTTTTTAATCTCGTTTTCAACTTCTAAAAGTTTGCTCAAACTTTACCTTTTTTGTTTATTATAATATCTTAATGTTAAATCCTTAAAATTTTTAGGAGATAAAAGAAGGTTTTTGTTACAAAATGGTTACAAAATGTAGCAGATGGTGGTCGCGACAGGGCTCGAACCTGTGACCTTTGCCGTGTCGGGGCAACGCTCTCCCAGCTGAGCTACGCGACCTTGGTGCGAATTTTATCAAAAAAATAGAAATATGCAAACATTAAAATAGCAAAATCTATCATAACATCTGCAAAATTGAAAATTGCAAAATCAAATCCACAATGCCAATAGACATAATCAACAACTCCTCCTCTTAAAAATCTATCAACTATGTTTGAAATTGCAGCTCCAAATAAAATCCCAGAAATTATCGGATGATTTTTTATTATTTTTTCTTTTATAAAGGTTATTAAAAGAATGATAATAAGGCCAATTTGAATATACTTTAACCACTCTCCTAAGAAACTTAGCATTGAAAAGGCAACTCCTTTGTTAATTGCAAGGGTTAGAGAGATGCATTTTGAGTTAAATTCAAATCCGGTTAAAAAAAGGTATTTGATTGCTTGGTCAATACCAAAGGTGAGCAAAAAAGCTAAAAAAAATCTCATCCTAACTTCTCTTTAAAAAAATCTACGAGTCTTTTTGAAAACTCTCTTGCTTTCTCTTCACTCTCACCTTCTATTAATAATCTTAGCTTATTCTCAGTCCCAGAGTATCTAACTAAATATTTATATCCCTCTTTTTCAATTTCGCTTAATAGCTCTTTTGCTCCGTTAATTTTTTCAATTGGCACTTTTTCGCTAACATTTACATTTGCTTGCACTTGTGGATATAAATTAAATAGGTTAAATGCTTCGCTTGCTTTTTTATTCTCTTCTTTCATATACGCAATAGCTTGTAAAGCGCTAACAAGTCCATCTCCTGTTTTAGCATAGTCACTAAAAATAATATGACCTGATTGCTCACCTCCAAAGTTGAGGTTATATTTTTTGATAGCTTCAAGTACATATTTATCCCCAACTTTTGTTCTATAAACTTTAATTTTGTATTTTTTTAAAAATTCATCTAATGCTGAATTACTCATAATAGTAACTGCAATTGCGTTATTTTTTAATTTTCTTTTTTTATAAAGATAATAAGCCAATGCTCCTATTAATTTATCTCCGTGAACTATTTCTCCTTTTTCATCAACAACTACAACTCTATCAGCGTCCCCATCAAAAGCAAATCCAATATCGGCTCTATATTCTCTTACTTTTTGAGCAAGGATTTCTGGATGTATTGCTCCTGCGTTTTGATTTATGTTAAAGCCATCTGGCTTATCGTTTATTGTAAAGACTTCTGCTCCAAGCTCGCTAAAAATAGTAGGGGCTACTTTATAAGCTGCACCATTTGCGGTATCAAGTACTACTCTAATTCCATTTAGACTTAAATTTTTTGGAAAAGAAGATTTAATATGCACAATATATCTTCCCACTGCATCCTCTATTCTTTTGCTTCTTCCAATCTCTTTATCAGTTTTTAAATGAAAATTGTCTTTATAAAATTTCTCTTCAATCTCTTCTTCTTTTTCTTCTGAGAGTTTATTTCCCTCACTATCAAAAAATTTAATTCCGTTATCATAGTATGGATTATGACTTGCACTAATCATTATTCCTCCATCACATCTCATATCTTCTGTTAAAAAGGCAATTGCCGGAGTTGGCATTGGACCTACTTGAATTACATCATATCCAATTGCAGTTAAGCCACTTACAATTGCATTTTCTATCATATATCCGCTTCTTCTTGTATCTTTTCCAACTAAAATTTTTCCATTCTCTTTTGGAATGCTCTCACCAAATGCCATTGCGATTTTCATAGCCAAAGTTGGAGTTATATCAATTCCAGCTTTTCCTCTTATTCCATCTGTTCCAAAAAGTTTTTTCATATTATTTCCTTTTTAGGGTTATTATATTGCAAATTTTAGCAAATTTTTATAAAATACGCTTCAAAAAGGATGTAAATGGCAAATACAAAGTCAGCTTTAAAAAGAATTAGACAAACTAAAAAAAGAACAGAAAGAAACAGATACTACAAAACAAGAATTAAAACAATTACAAAAAATGTAGAAAAAGCAGTGGCTGAGGGTGATTACGAAAAAGCGTTAAATTATTGGAAAGTGGCAAATAAAAAATTCCAAGGGTATATTAATAAAGGAATTTTAAAGAAAAATACAGCAAGAAGAAAAATCAGTAGACTTCACCATCTTGTAAAATCAATAGAACCTCAAAACGCTTAATTCCTTTTTCTCTTCTTTGTTATAATTCCTTAAAAAAGGAATCAAATGCTACGTGATAAATTAAAACCTTTCATTGATAAGTATAATGAAATAAATAAAGAACTCTCTTCTCCTGAAATTACAAAAGATATAAAAAAAATGACAAAACTCTCTCGCGAAGCAAGAAGCTTAGAGACAATCGTAAATAAAGCAAAAGAGTATGAAGAGGCTTTAAATAATCTTGAAGAAGCTAAGTTGATGCTTGAAGATGAGGAGATGGCAGAACTTGCAAAAGAGGAAATTAAAGAGATTGAAGCAAAACTTCCTAAGTTAGAAGAAGAGATAAAACTGCTTTTACTTCCAAAAGACCCAAATGATGATAAAAACATCTTTCTTGAAATAAGAGCAGGAACTGGCGGGGATGAAGCTGCTTTATTTGTTGGGGATTTAATGAGAGCATATCTTAGATATGCAGATAACAAAGGGTGGAAAGTTGAGGTTGTAAGTGAATCCAAAAACGATATTGGTGGATTTAAAGAAGTGATTTTGCTTATAAAAGGAGAAGGTGCTTATAGCCGCTTAAAGTATGAAGGAGGAACCCACAGGGTTCAAAGAATTCCAGCAACTGAGAGTCAAGGTAGAATTCACACATCAGCCGTAACGGTTGCAGTTATGCCAGAAGTTGACGATGTAGATATAGAACTTGACCCAAAAGACTTAAAAATTGAAGTAATGAGAGCAGGAGGAGCTGGGGGTCAGCACGTAAATAAGACTGAGAGTGCCGTTAGAATCACCCATATTCCAACAGGAATTACAGTCTCAATGCAAGATGAAAGAAGTCAGCAAAGAAATAAAGAAAAAGCTATGCAGATACTCAAAGCCAGAGTTTTTGAAAAATATGAGAGTGAAAGACTTGCAAAAATAGGAGAAGCAAGGAAAAGTCAGGTTGGGAGTGGAGATAGGAGTGAGAGAATTAGAACATATAACTATCCACAAAACAGAATTACAGACCATAGAATCGGACTGACTTTATATAGACTCGAACAGATTATGAGTGAGGGGCTTTTTGATGAAATTATAGACCCACTAATAGCTCATTATCAGGCAGAAGCTCTTAAAGAAGCGGGGCTTTAAAATGAAAATATGCGAAGAAGCAAGAAAACTAAAAATTCCCGAATGGGTAAGACCTACACCTTTTTTAACGGTTGATGGGATTATTAAAATATTTAAACCTGAATTTAAAGGAATTGTTTTAATAAAAAGAAAAAATCCCCCTCTTGGATTTGCTCTGCCGGGAGGATTTGTAGATTATGGAGAAAAAGTAGAAGAGGCTCTTATTCGCGAAATGAAAGAAGAAACAAACCTTGATATAAAAGTAGAAAAATTATTAGGTATTTATTCCAACCCAAAAAGAGACCCAAGGCTTCATACGGCAAGTGCAGTCTTTGTATGCAATGCTTTTGATATGCCAAAAGCCGGTGATGACGCAAAAGAAGTTTATGTGGTAAAACTTGAAGAAATTCCATGGAATGAAATGGTATTCGACCATGGAAAAATACTTAAAGATTTTTTAAATTCACTTTAATAACAACACTTACAGCAACATCCGCTAAAAAATAATATAGGAATTAAAAGCACCAACGCCTTTACCATTTCCAAGCGTACCTGCAACAACATCCCATGCCTCCTATAAATTTAAAAACAATGAACTTACATATTGGCAAAAATAAAAGAAGAAGAAAAATTAAAAGAATGATTTTATAAATATCTCTATTTTTCATTTTCTTCCTTTATCTCCATCTCCATGCGGGACCTCTTCCCCATCCAGTTATAGGGTAATCTTTTTTTTGGGTTATATCGTATATATCATATGCTTTAACAGTATCATTTGGCCAATAAGGCGGTGTAAATCCTCTAACTTCCACCTCATCTCCTTCGTTAATAGGTAAATTAGAAATTACAAAAGTAGGGGCAATGCCTACATGATAAACTTTATCTTTTGTTTTGACATCCATAAAAAGCCAAGGAGCACCTCTTCTTCCATATCCTCTTTGAACATACGCTTTTACAACTTTCCCTCTTATAACTCCGGAATCCTCAGCAGAAATTGAATTAAATCCAAATAACGCTACAACCGCAAGCAAAGCAAGGATAACTTTTTTCATAACAACCTCCTTTTTTTTATTTTTAAAATTATAAAAAAGGAAGTTAAACAAAATATAAACAGATATTTACTTTTTTATTTTTATTTTCAATTTTAAGTTTAAACGAATATTCATCAGCTATTGTTTTTACAATATAAAGCCCAAGCCCAAAACCGCCCTCGCTTTCGTTTTCCCTGTAAAACTTATGAGTCAGTTTATTTATGTTTTTTATTTCTCCTTCATTTTCAATACAAAAAAAGTTTTTATTAAGAGTTATTTTTACAGTGGAGTTTTTAGGAGCGTATTTAAAAGCGTTTGATAAGAGATTATCAAAAAGTCTAATTAAATCTTCCCTGTCTATTTCCAAACAGACTTCATCTGCATCAATTTCTATAAACAGATTTTTATTTTCAACAATACCTTCAAAAAGTACTATCCTCTGTTGTAAAAATTCTTTTAATTTAATTCTTTTAATCTCTTTTTTTCTTTTATGGTAAAGTCTTACATATTTTAAATCCTCAAAAATTTTATTAAGCCTAAGGGCTGCGTTTTTTATTCTTTTTATTGGTCTGCTCTTTTCATCTAAAAGCTCAATGTTTGTTAAAATAACGCTCAAAGGAGTGTTCATTTCATGAGTTGCGTCTCTTATAAAATTTTCTAAATTATTTATAACTTCTTTTAAAGGAGCTAAAAAAATTTTTCCAAGGAAAACAGAAACAGTAACTAAAAAAAGTAAAAAAAAGAGATTAAAAATCAATAGCCTTTCTAAAATTTCATTTAATTTTTCATAAGGAAATTTTTTTGTGGCTACTATTTTTATTTCTCTCCATCCTTTTCTTTCCAGATACTCTTCTTTTAAATCCAAAAGGGAAGAATTTGAAAAAACAAGATTATCATTAATATAGACTAAAACTTTCATATCTTTTGGAATATTAAAAGAATTGCCTCTTATTGCTCTCATTAAATAAGGGTTTTTATTTAAAAATTCGTTTATTTGATTTTTTAAAACAAACTTTTCTTTTTGAATAATATCCTCTTTTGCTAGTTTGTAATAAAACCACTCTCCAATTCCTACAAGTAAAACAGTAGAAAAAATATAAATAAATAAAAATCTTTTTAATGCTTTTTTTTCAGCTAACAAACTTATATCCTCTGCCTTTTACTGTTATAATTGTATCTTTTCCTAAAATAGTCCTTAAATTATTGATAAAAGTGCGCAAAGAGGCTTCGTTTGGTTCTTCAAAATCGTAAAGATAATCAAAAATTTCTTCTTTACTAACGATTTTATTTTTGTTTTGAATAAAAAATTTTAAAAGTTTGGCAACTTTCGGTTTTAGATGAATAATTTTTCCGTCTTTATAAAGTTCAAGACTCTCTAAATCAAATTCAAAATCCTTTATTTTAACTCTTTTACTATCTCCATAAACCCTTTTTAAAATAGCATCAATCCTAAGCTTTAATTCTTTCAAAGAAAAAGGCTTTTTAATATAATCATCCCCTCCGCTTAAAAAGCCCTTTTCAACATCCTTTTCACTATCAAGGGAAGTTAAAAATAAAATAGGGACATTGCTAAATCTCCTAATCTCCTTTGCAACTTCAAAGCCGTTTATTTTAGGAAGTTTTGCATCCAAAACAATAATATCTGGTTTTACTTCATATGCTTTATTTAAAGCTTCCTCCCCGTCAAATACACTTATAACTTCATAAAAATTTTCTAAATACTCTTTAACTGTCTCATTTAAATCTATATCATCTTCTACTATTAATATTTTCATTGACCGCCTTGTTTTTGTTAATTCACTGGCACTAGAATAAAACTTATAAAACTACATCTCCACCATAAACCCTCTATTAAAAGGGCTTATGGTGGAGGTGTGGGGAATCGAACCCCAGTCCAGAAGCAATTTTCCCTAAGTGTCTACACGCTTAGTCTGTTGATTATACTACCAGGAGGCTCAACAGACAAAGCCTTTATCCTGGTAGGGATGGGTAAAGTTTCAGAAGCCTTGCCCCATCCAGACAAGACTTCCTATCCGCACTTTACTCTCCGTCCGAGGTGGCGGAAAACCTCATTGGACGGAGGCGCCCAAATCCTTAATTAAGCAGCAGCTCTTGCTACTGCTGGGCTATAATTTTTGTTATTTGCTGCGTTTATTTTTAGTGAGCCGTTTTACGACTTGCTCAGGTCGGCGTGCAACTTAGGGCTAATTACCCCTGTCGAAATCCAAGTCACCCCCAAGAGGGCTTCATTAAAGCCTACTTGCGAATGACTAATGAAAGTTTAGCAAAAAACACTCAAAAAGTCAAGTTTCTTTTGAGGTTGTGTTTTTGTATTGGAAGTATACACAAAATAAAAGCCAAAAGTTGTCGGAATTTAAAATTGATATAAAATAAGGCTAAAAAAGAGGGTTAGTTAATAGCCTCTTTTATAATTTTTGCTTTTTCTTTAATTTTTTTAATTTTTTCGCTATTGCTTATATCTTCAAGCAAAACTTTAACAAAAGCACTCCCTACAATCACCCCATCTACATCCTTTGCTTTCTCTTTTGCTGTTTTTTCATTTACTCCAAATCCTATATAAAGTGGAATTTTAGTGATTTCTTTTATGTAATTTATAATCTCTCTTAAATCTTCTTTTTTATCCGCCCCAGTAATTCCTGCGTATGCTACAAGATAAATAAACTCTTTTGGATTTTTTAGGATTGTTTTAATTCTCTTTTTAGAGTCAGTTGGAGCTACAAAAGAGATAAGAGGAAATTTATCTTCATATTCCATTGCTTCTTCATAAGGTAAATCTGGAATGATAAATCCTTTTATGTTATACTCTTTTGCTTTTTGCACCATAAAGTCATACCCTTTGTGGTAGAAATTGTTAAAATACCCCATCCAGTAAGTTGGAATTTTTTTTGCTATTTTTTCGCTAACTTCAAAAGTATCTTTTATTTTATAGCCATTTTGTAAAGCTCTTTTATTTACTTCTTGAATTACTTCTCCATCAGCGACCGGGTCAGAAAAAGGTATTCCAAGTTCAATTCCATCCACAAACTCGCTAATTTCGTTAATTAAGTCAATTGTAAATTCTTTGTTTGGATAGCCGGTTGTAATATATGCTATAAGTTTTTTCATAATCAGCCTTTTGTAGTATAATAATAGTAGTGAAATTATAACAAAGGGAGCGAATGAAAAAAACATTAAGCTATTTATATAAAAAAGAAAAGCTTACAATGATTACAGCCTATGATGCATTGTTTGCTAAAATTTTTGATGATATTGTTGATATTATTTTGGTTGGGGATAGCTTGAATATGAGTTTTTTTGGAGAGAGCGATACTCTAAGTGCTACAATTGAGCAGATGATTTATCACACAAAAGCTGTGTGTAACGGAGCAAAGAGTGCTTATATTGTAACTGATATGCCATTTGGCAGCTATTCAACTCCAAATAAAGCCCTTGAAAATGCCATAAGAATTTATAAAGAGACAAAAGCAGATGCTATTAAGCTTGAAGGTGGAGCAGAAAAGGCGGAGACGATAAAATTACTAACAAATAATGGGATTGCGGTTGTTGGACATATTGGGCTTATGCCGCAATTTTCTCGTAGTGAGGGTGGATATAAAGTAAAAGGAAAAGATAAAGATTCAAGAGAAAAACTTTTAAAAGATGCAAAAGCAGTTGAAGAGGCTGGGGCTGTTATGCTTGTGATTGAGGGAGTAAAAGAGGAAGTAGCTCGTGAGATTACTGAGAGTGTAAAAATTCCAACTATTGGAATTGGAGCTGGAAGATATACAACGGGACAGGTGCTTGTTTGGTCTGATATGCTTGGATTTTTTGAAGAGTTTAAGCCAAAATTTGTTAGACGCTATCTAAACGGGGCTGAGGTAGTAAGAAGTGCCGTTAGAAAGTATGTAGATGATATAAAAAGTGGAAGATTTCCTGGAAAAGAGGAGATTTATTAAGGAGAAAAAATGGCTTTTGCATATATAGAGCATTATACATATGATGATTATAAAAGGTGGGAAGGGGATTGGGAGCTTATAGGTGGAGTTCCTTATGCTATGAGTCCTTTTGCCCTGCCAAGTCATCAAAGGGTAGCAGTAAAAATTGTTAGACAACTTGATGAGAGTTTGGATAATTGCAAAAACTGCTATGCTTTAATGGAGAGTGAGGTAAAATTTAGCGAAGATACAATCGTTAGGCCCGATGTGTTTATGAAATGTGGGGAGATTGATGATATTACAATAGCTCCTGAGATTATTTTTGAGGTTGTGAGTAAAGGAAGTGTAAAGAGAGATGAACTTTTAAAGTTTGAGCTTTACAAGCAAGAAGGCATTAAATATTATGGAATTGTTTATCCTGATGAAAAAAGAGTAAAAATTTATAAGTTAATAAATGGAGAGTATATAAAAATTATGGATTTAAAGGAGGAAGTTTTAAAAATAGATGATTTGAGTTGTAAAATAGAAATTGATTTTAGCAAGGTTTGGTTGTGAGGGAGTATATAAAGAACCTAAATATCCAGTTTAAAACAAAAAAAGCAAGAGAGCATAGTTACAGGGGGGCGTTTGAAGAGTTTTTAAAAAAGGTAATTGATGAAGATGTAGTTATTACAAACGAGCCTGCAAGGGTTGAAGTTGGAGCGCCGGATTTTGTTATTAGCAAAAATAATATTCCTCTATGTTACATTGAAGCCAAAGATATTACTAAAAATTTAGAAAATAAAGAGTTTAAAGAGCAATTTAGCCGCTATATTAAAGGGCTTGATAATGTAATTTTTACAAATTATCTTGATTTTATTTTTTATTCACGTCAAAAAGAGGTTGCAAGAATTAGTATTGGTAAAATCGAAAATAATGAAGTTGTTGGATTTTTTGAAAAGTTTGATGAGTTTAAAAGATTAATTAACGCTTTTATAAAAAGACCAACCCAAACCATAAAATCCCCAAAAATTTTAATAAACTTAATGGCAAATAGAGCTTTGCTTTTAAAAGATATTTTATCAAAGACTCTAAAAGATAAAAATTCAACCCTTTATATGCAGTATGAAGTATTTAAAAAAGTGTTAATTCACGATATAAGCGAGGATGAATTTGCAGATATTTTTGCTCAGACTATTGCTTTTGGGCTTTTTATTGCAAGGTATCACGATTATACGCTTGAAAATTTTAGCAGAGAAGAAGCAAGGCGGCTTATACCTTCGTCTCATCCGTTTTTAAAGGGGCTTTTTAAATATATAAGCGATGATGATGAGGTAGATAGTAGGATTATTTGGATAATAGATGAACTTACAGAAATTTTTTTAAGAACAAATTTAAGAGAACTAATAAAAGAAGATGAGATAATATATTTTTATGAAGATTTTTTATCTGAATATGATCCAGTTAAAAGAAAACAAAGAGGGGTTTATTATACTCCAAAAGAGGTAGTTAAATTTATGGTAAATTCAACTGATTTGATTTTAAAAGATGAATTTGGAGTTGATGGACTTGCAAGTGATGTTAAAATTCTTGACCCTGCAACGGGGACTGGGACATTTTTGGCTGAGATTGTAAAGTTTTTAAAAAACGACCCTTTTATAATAAACTGGGATGAGTTTAAAGAAAGGCTTATAAATAGACTCTTTGGGTTTGAATTGCTTATGGCAAGTTATGCAATGGCGCATTTAAAGATGGATATTTTATTAAATCCAAAAAAAAGACTAAATATTTATCTTACCAATTCACTTGAACCCCCAAATGAAGATTATGCCTCAATTTTTTCAACTTACCTTGCGCTTGAATCAAGAGAGGCAGATAGGATAAAAAAAGAAGAAGATGTTAGAGTAGTTATTGGTAATCCGCCTTATAGCGTAAGTAGTGCCAATAAAAATGAGTGGATTGAAGATTTAATGAAAGATTATAAAGAGGGATTAAATGAAAAAAATATTCAACCTTTATCTGATGATTATATAAAATTTATAAGATTAGCTCAGTGGTATATAGAAAAAAATAAAAGAGGTATTATTGCTTTTATTACAAATAACTCTTTTCTTGATGGAATAATTCACAGACAAATGAGGAAAAAGTTGCTTGAGAGTTTTGATAAAATTTATATTCTTAATCTTCATGGTGATAGTAAAAAAAATGAAACTTCTCCAAATGGTAACAAAGATGAAAATGTTTTTGATATAAGGCAGGGAGTTAGCATTAATATTTTTGTAAAAACATCTGATTCTAAAAAGCAAGCAAAAGTTTATTATTATGATTTGTATGGAAAAAGAGAATTTAAATATAATTTTTTAATAAAAAACGATATAAACTCAATTTCCTGGCAAGAGCTAGAAACTAAAAAGCCTTATTACTTTTTTATTCCAAAAGATTTTAGCAATGAAAAAGAGTATAAAAAAGGTTTTAAGATTAATGAGTTATTTAAGGTGTATAGTAGTGGGATAGAGACAGGAAAAGATGAGTTATTTATTGCTAAAAACAAAGAAAAGTTAAAAGAAAAAATAAGAGAGCTATTTGAAAATCCACAAGAAATTTTAGAAAAATATAAAATAAAAAGTAATTCAAATTTTAGACTTTTGCAAAATATTAAAAAAACTCAATTTAGTGAAAGCAATATAAAAGAAATTGATTATAGAGTTTTTGATAAAAGATTTGTTTATTATGATAATTTGCTTTTAAGGAGGGGATTTGAAAAAGTTCAAAAACATTTGTTTTTTGAAAATATTGCATTAGTGAGTATAAGATTATTAAGTTCTAATGATTTTAATCATATTTTTGTAAGTGAGAAATTAGTAGAAAGATGTTTTATTTCAAATAAAGGAAAAGAAACCAATTACATCTTTCCCCTCTACCTATACAATGACGAAAACAACCTAATAGAAACCAAATCCCTAAATTTAAACGAAGAGATAATAAAAAACTTTGAAAAAAAATTAAAGCTACCATTTAAGCCTTTATATGAGATAAATTTAGATAATAAAAATCAAGATAGTTTTAGCGAAATTGATATAATTGCTTATATTTATGCAGTATTACATAATCCTGAATATAGAGAAAAATATAACGAATTTTTAAAAATAGATTTTCCAAGAATTCCTTATCCAAATAAAAAGAGATTTTTTAAATATGCCGAACTTGGCAAAAAATTAATAAAACTTCACTTAAAAAAAGCGCCTTTTAATAAGGTTGTGGAATTTATTGGAGATGATACGAAAATAGAAAAGATAAATAAAAAATCTATTAAATATATTGATGATAAAGTAGAAGTTAAAATAAATAAAACTTCAAAACTTATTATTCCAAAAGTTGCGTTTGATTTTTATATAGGAGGTTATCAGGTGGTATTGAAGTTTTTAAAAGATAATAATGAGCTTAATAGAGAAACTTTTAAAGAACTTAATCAGATTGTAGATATTTTAATAAAAACGGATGAGGTTATGCAAGAGATAAAGGAAATAAAATGATAAAAGATAAAATTAAAGAGTTTTTGGAAAATTTAAGTGAAGATGAAATAAAAAATATTCCAATAGCTAAAAAGCTAGAAATTATCTATAATTACCCTGAAATTAAACTTACAAAAAAAGGAAACTTGCCTATAAAAATAGTTGAAGAACTTGCAAGTAGTGGGCTATTTATTAAAAAACCACAAAATTTAAAAGAAGATACTATTTTTGAGGTGAAGCTATTTAAAAATCTTTTAATTGCTTCAAGACTTTTTAGAAAATCAAAAAATAAATTACTCCTTACAAAAAAATATCAAAATTTATCCTTAAAAGATAAAGTTTTAAAGCTTATTGATGTTTTAGAGATGAGAATCGTTTCAGATACTGTTTTGTTTATGGATTGGTGGGGAATAGATAAAGATTATTTTGTATTTATTAATAATATTGATAAGTTTTTTTATAATGCACTTAATAATAAAGAAAAAGAGAAAATAGTATTAGCTATTTTTTATGAATTTGGCATTTTAAAAGATGATAGAGTTTTGATTGAATTTATTTAGATAAAAATTACGGAATATTTAAATATTAAAAGGAAAAGATGTGAGAATAGTTGAGATTGAAAAGGTAAGTTTTGAAGAAAATTATGAAAAGTCTCTAAGACCTCAAAATCTTGATGAATACATTGGGCAAGAACAGATAAAAAAAAATTTAAGAGTATTTATAAAAGCTGCAAAAAAAAGAGATGAAAATTTGGATCATATGCTTTTTTTTGGACCTCCTGGGCTTGGAAAGACAACTCTTGCAAATGTTATTGCAAATGAGATGGATACGAATATAAAAACAATTTCAGCTCCAATGCTTGAAAAGCAAGGAGATTTGGCTGCGATTTTAACTAACCTTGAAGATGGAGATATTTTGTTTATTGATGAAATTCATAGATTAAAAGCCTCAATAGAAGAAGTTTTATATTCAGCAATGGAGGATTTTAGGCTTGATATAGTAGTAGGGAGTGGTCCTGCGGCTCAGACTATCAAAATAGATGTTGCAAAATTTACTTTAATTGGAGCTACTACAAGGGCTGGGATGCTTAGCAATCCGTTAAGAGATAGGTTTGGGATGAGTTTTAGGCTGGGATTTTATAGCATTGATGAGCTTAGCTTAATTGTAAAACTTGCGGCTAAAAAGTTAGGAATTAAGATAAAAGATGATGGAGCGTTTGAGATTGCAAAGCGCTCTCGTTCAACTCCAAGAATTGCGCTAAGACTCTTAAAAAGAGTTAGGGATTTTGCTGAGGTTGAGGGTAGGGGAGTAATTGATAAATCTCTTGCAAAGTATGCTTTAAATCAACTTGGAATTGATGAGAGAGGGTTTGATGAGCTTGATGTAAGGTTTTTAAAGCTTTTGATTGAAGCTAAAAAACCTCTTGGACTCTCCACAATTGCTGCTGCTTTAAGTGAGGATGAGGATACGATTGAGGATGTTATTGAACCATATCTTATTGCAAATGGGTATATTCAAAAAACTCCAAAAGGTAGAATTGCTACTAAGAAGAGTTATGAGATTTTTAGTTAGGAGAGATTATGAACTTTTTTACAATTTTAACGGTTGTAGTTGGGTATTTTGTTTATTTAACTTATAAACCTTATTTGATGGATATTGCTATTGCGGCTTTGCTTGCTATTGCTGTTGGGAAGGTGCACTTTTTTTTATCTAAGTTTATTAAAAATAAAATCTTAATTACTGCAATTTTAACATTATCTCTTACTTTGCTTATTTTTGGACCTTTGATGTATTTTTTAATAGAGGTTGGGAAGTTTGTTTCTAAGGTTAGTTTTGATGAGGTGAAATTAATTATTGAAAAAGCCCAAACTCTTTTAGATTATCTTCCTTCATTTATAAGCAAAGAAGTTCACTCCTTTTTTAACGAATCAAAGCTTCAAAGCTTATACCAAAATATTATGCCGCTTGTTGGGACTTTAACTGCAAAGAGTGCAATTTTTATAAAAGATAGTGCGTTAATTGTTATCTTTTTTGCAGTTGCAATTATGTATGGAGATAGTATTTTGTTTTATTTAAAAAGAGTAATTCCAATTGAAGATGAGAAATTAGAGACTTTGTTTTTTGGCACAAGCGAAGTAATGAGTATAGTTTTTATCTCTACCATCTTAACAGCACTTCTTGAAGGGGTTTTATTTGGTTTTGTTGTAAGTTTGTATGGACTTGATTTTTTCTTTTTTAGTATTATGTATGCTTTTGCGTCATTAATTCCTTTAATTGGTGGGATTATTATGTGGGGACCTGTTAGTTTGTATCTTTATGCAAATGGAAATATTCAAGGGGCTATTGTTGTAGCAATTTACTCAATTGTAGTAATTTCAATTATTGCAGATACTTTTGTAAAACCTTGGATTATTCATAAAGTAAAGCAGTGGATTAAAAACGATGTAGAGATAAACTCTTTGCTTATTTTCTTTTCAATTGTAGCTGGGCTTAGCAGTTTTGGTATTTGGGGAATTATTATAGGACCTGCTGTTACTTCTTTGTTTGTCTCAATTCTCAAATTTTACGAAAAAGTAAAAGTTTAGTTATCTTAACTAAACTTTTTTAAATTTTCTTATAAATTTTCTTGACTTTTTTGAATTAAGAGGATATAATTTCAATGTATTAATCTATTTAATAGATGTCCTTTTAAGGAGGGGATATGAAAAAAAAGAAAAAGCAAAAAGAGGAAGTAAAAACCTCTAATAAAGCTACTCAAACTTCTACTAATGAAGAATCTAAGGAAGTAGAAGTTAATGTAGAAGAGCTTCTTAAACAAAATGAAGAGCTTAAAAATAAGCTTGATGAGTGTTTAAGAGCTTATGCGAGATGTGAAAACGATAAAAAAATTCTTAAAAAAGAAGCCGATGCAATGGTTGATTATGCGTATGAGAGATTTGCAAAAGATTTGCTTCCGGTTGTGGATAGCTTAGAACTTGCAATAACTCATGCTAAAAATATTAAAAACAAAGAAGAAGCATTTGATAAATTGCTTGAAGGGGTAGAACTTACCCTTAAAAAAATGCTTGATACTTTTAAAAATCACGGCATTGAGCCAGTTGAACATGAAGAGTTTAACCCTGAGTTTCATCAGGCAGTTCAACATGTCACTTCTGATGAACATAAAGAAGGTGATATTGTTGATGTGTATCAAAAAGGATACACTCTAAAAGGAAAACTAATTAGACCATCTATGGTTACAATAAATAAAAAAAATTAATTTAAGGAGGGAAATATGGGAAGAGTAATAGGAATTGACTTAGGTACAACTAACTCAGCAATGGCGTATTATGATGGAAAAGATGCAAAAATTATTCCAAATAAAGAAGGTAAAAACACTACTCCTAGTGTAGTAGCATTTACTGATAAAGGTGTTTTAGTAGGTGAGCCTGCTAAAAGACAAGCAATTACAAATCCTGAGAGAACTATTTATTCAGTTAAAAGAATTATGGGGATGATGTGTAATGAGCCAAAAGCTCAGGAAGCTAAAAAGCACGTTCAATATAAAATCGTTGATAAAAACGGGGCGTGTGCTGTTGAGGTTGATGGAAAAGTTTATACACCTCAGGAAATTAGTGCAAAAATTTTACAAAAATTAAAAAATGATGCGGAAGAATTTTTTGGTGAAGAAGTTACAGAAGCTGTAATTACAGTACCGGCTTACTTTAATGACGCTCAAAGAAAAGCAACACAAGAAGCTGGAAAAATTGCAGGGCTAAATGTACTTAGAATTATCAACGAGCCAACAGCAGCGGCACTTGCATATGGGCTTGATAAAAAAGGTGAAGAAAAAGTTTTAGTTTATGACCTTGGTGGTGGTACATTTGACGTAACTGTTCTTGAAATTGGTGATGGAACATTCCAAGTATTATCAACTGATGGTAACGCATTCTTAGGTGGAGATGATTTTGATAATAGAATCGTTCAATGGTTAATTGATGAATTTAAAGCTGAGACTGGAATTGATTTAAGTAATGATAAAATGGCACTGCAAAGACTTAAAGATGCAGCTGAGCAAGCTAAAAAAGAATTATCAACAAAAGAAGAGACAGAAATTAACTTACCATTTATTACAGCTGATGCAAGTGGACCAAAACACTTGGTTAAAAAATTAACAAGAGCTAAATTTGAAGCTATGATTGATGATTTGCTTCAAGAAACATTACAACATATTGATACTGCACTTAAAGATGCAGGACTTAGCAAAGATGATATTGATGAAATTGTAATGGTTGGTGGAAGTACTAGAATTCCAAAAGTTCAAAAATTGGTAAGTGATTACTTTAACGGTAAAAAACTAAATAAATCAGTTAATCCAGATGAAGTGGTTGCACTTGGTGCAGCAATTCAAGCAGGGGTGATTAAAGGTGATGTAAAAGATGTGTTATTGCTTGATGTAACACCACTTAGCCTTGGAATTGAAACACTTGGTGGAGTAATGACAAAAATTATTCCAAAAGGTACAACAATTCCAGTAAGAAAATCACAAATTTTCAGTACAGCTGAGGATAATCAAACAGCAGTTACAATTCATGTATTACAAGGTGAGGCTGAACTTGCAAAAGATAATAAATCGCTTGGTATGTTTAACCTTGAAGGAATTAGACCAGCACCAAGAGGAGTGCCTCAAATTGAAGTTACATTTGATATTGACGCAAACGGTATCTTAAACGTAACAGCAAAAGATAAAGATACTGGAAAAGAACAAAAAATTACAATTACTGGAAGCTCAACTCTAAGCGAAGAAGAGATTGAGAGAATGATTAAAGAAGCAGAAGAGGCAAACAAAAGAGAACAAGCAAGAATTGAGGCTATCAAAGCAAGAAACGAACTTGATGCTGTTGCATATCAAGCTGAGAAATTCTTAAAAGAAAACAAAGATAAAATTACAGCTGATACAAAAGCTCTTGAAGATAAAATTGCAGAAGCTAAAAAACTGATTGAAGAACAAAGCGAAGATAAAGCTAAAATTGAAGAAGTAAAATCTCAAATTGAGGCAGAACTTCAAAAAGTAGCTCAAAGTATGGCACAAGGTTCAGCTCAAAGCGGAGCTCAACAAAGCGGACAACAAAACAAAGGTGGAGATGACGACGTAATTGATGCAGAAGTTGAATAATCCGCTTCTCCTCTCTTTCTTTTTTTATATAATATAGCTGTTACTTCTTTTTAAGGAGAAAGCAATGAAAAAGGTGTTGTTATTTTTAGTAGCTACATTTAGTTTTGCACAATTTCGAGTTTTTGCTGTAAAAGAAGGTTCTTCTCTTAAATGTTTAAAGCCTCCTATACAAATTGATTCTATTGTTGATTTAAAAGATTATATGAAAAGCAATAAAGGTTGTTTTTTTGTCGCAAAAGCTTTTAATATTGGTGGAAAAGTTATTCATTCTGTAATGTTTAGCAATTGCAAAAGCATCAAGGGAGCTGAAATAACTGATGCTTTTTTGAAATGTAAGTTTAATTATGAGAGAAAATGTGTAAAAAAATAGTTATTTTATATTGAAGTTTATCGTTTTTAAAGAGAGATTTTTATCATAAAGACTCACTCTCCATTCTCCCTTAAAGTATGGTTTGTCTATTCTAATAGATGAATAGGTCCTCCATCTTGGACCTTTTTTTATTTGGAGTTTTACATCTGAGTAGATTTTCCATTTATCTTTTACTTTTTTCTCCCATATAAAATCTATCTTTTTATTCTCTTTAATATCGGTTAAATATGCAAATGCGTAAGCCCTTTTATCTTTTATGCTAAATTCAGTAGTAGGATTGATTGGAGTTAGGTTTTTTACATTTTTGCAAGTTGTAAACTCTTTGATGTTAAATCCAAACGCCAAAATTCCAATAATTAAAATTGCACTCTTTTTTATCATCTTACACCTCCAAAATTATTGTTACTGGTCCATCATTAATAATTTCAACTTCCATATGAGCTTGGAAGATTCCCCCTTTTGTTGGAATATATTTATTTAGGGTAATTAACATTTTATCATAAAACTCTTTTGCTCTCAAAGGTTCCATAGAGTTTTGGAAATTTGGGCGGGTTCCTTTTTTGGTGATTGCTGGAAGTGTAAAATTGGGTATAAGTAAAATTTCTCCTTTTATATCAACTACGCTTTTTTCAAATCTATTTCCAAATAGTCTCATATTAGCGATTTTTTTTGCCATTTTTTCTATTTTTTCATCTGTGTCATCTTTTTCAAATCCAATTAATACATTAAGTCCGTTTTTTATTTCGTTAATTATTTTACCTTCTACTTTTACGTTTGAGTGTTTAACTCTTTGAATTACGGCTCTCATTTGCTAACTCCACTAAAAATTTTGCAATTTTTTCATCATCATTTGGTACATCAACTACCCTAAACTCTTTAATTCCTATCTCTTTTGCAATTTCTTTATACTCTACTTTTAACTCTAAATCGGTTTCTGAATTATCAATCATAAAAGAGAGGGGATAAATTAGCACATTTTCATTTTTATATTTTTTAAGTTCTTCATCAAGGTATGGTTTTAGCCACTCACCCATTCCAAATCTTGATTGAAAGGCAAGGGAGATGGATTTAAATTGGGGCAAGAGAGACTTTAAAAGGTTTGTATGCTCTTTTATCTGCTCATAATATTTATCTCCTCTTTTAACTAACTTTTGTGGGATTCCGTGAGCTGAGAAGATTAAGTGGTATTTACTTGGATTATCTGTGCTTTTTAAGATTTTGTTTGCGATTATTTGATTAAATCTTTTGTCTTTGTAAAATGGTTTTACGATATTGACTTTACCTTTGTAGTTTGTGGATTTTAAGTCATCAAGCACACTTTCATAAGTTGTAAATGAGTAGTGGGGGTAAAGTGGCAAAATTGTAACTTCATCAAACTCATAAATAACATCTTTTAGTTTTGGCTTTGTATAACGCATTGCATAAATTACTTTATCGTCTGTAAACTCTTGCATTTTTTTAGCAAGTTTTTCTGTTAGTTCATATATTCTGCTTCCCCCTATTTTTTCATAGTTTCTCCAAACTTTTTTATATCTTAGATTTGAGATAATAGGAGCCAAGATGTGGCGGATTGGGGATGAGATTATTCTTTTGTCTTTAAACATATTAAACAAAAATTCTCTTAACTCCTCTTGGCTTCTTGCTCCTCCCATATTATGCAAAATTATTGCTCTCAAACTTAACCTTTTTTATTCAAATTTTATCAAATTTTGGGTATAATTTGTAAAAAAGTATAGGAAATGAGCTTTTCTGATTTAGCTTCAATTGATGATTTATATGTGGTTTGTTATTGTAGTGATGTAAATTTTGGCGATATTATGAAATTAATTAAAGATGGAATTTGTGATGTAGAAAAAATAATAGAAATTACTGGTGCTGGCAAGGGATGTGGAAAGTGCATCTCACCAGAAAAAGACCCAGCTGGCGAGAGGGCTATTCATTTAACTGAAATTATTGACTTAGCAAAAGTTGAAGGGTATTGCAAGTAGTGGAGTTAAACCTCCACTAAATTTTTTATATCAATCCCAAACCCTTTTAGTGCGTTAAATTCGTTTTTTTTGTGAGAGAGAAGGTTTAGGTTTTTAATTCCAAGTTGTTTTAATATCTGTGCTCCTATTCCAAACTCTTTATTATCTTTGCTATTTGAGTCAATAAAAATAATCACTCCATTATTATATTTTATAAATTCAAGTACTTTTTTATACTCTTTTATCAATTTATCGTTTAACAAAAAGTCCACATTCTTGGTAACTTTAAAAAACTTTACATTGCTTGTCTCTTTTGGGTTGTTTGCTAAGACATAGTGCTTTGCTCCTAAATGGTCGCTAAATTCAATCTTATCAAACTTAACTCCATCAAGCTCTATTTTCTCTTTGTTTGTAATTTTTACCAAACTTTCAAATTGAAGCCTATACTCTACAATGTCTGAGATGTAGACAATGTTTAGGTTATGCTTTTTGGCAAACTTTTTTAAATCATCTCTTCTTGCCATTGTCCCATCTTCATTCATTATCTCACAAATAACCGCACTTGGATAGACTCCTGCTAAGCGGCAAATATCCACACTTCCTTCTGTATGACCTGTCCTAACTAAAACTCCTCCTTCTTTTGCAATAAGAGGGAAAATATGACCGGGTTTTACAAAGTCATCTGGTTTACTTGTTGGTGAGCTTAATTTTTTTATTGTCAAATCCCTCTCAAAAGCACTAATTCCAGTCTTACACTCCTTTGCATCCACGCTTATTGTAAAAGCAGTTGAGAAGCTCTCCTCATTTGAGCTTACCATAGGTTTTAAGTTAAGTTTTTTAGCAATCTCTTTTGTTAAACTCACACAAATAAGCCCTCTTGCCTCTTTTGTTAAAAAATTTACTTTCTTAGGAGTTGAAAATACCCCAGCATAAACCAAATCTCCTTCATTCTCCCTATCTTCATCATCAATCATTATAACCATTTTGCCTTGTTGAATATCTTTTATCGCTTCTTTTACCCTTTTTATGGCTTGTGACATAAGTTGCCTTTTTTATGGAATTTTACTATATAATTTAGCAAATCTGATAAACATAACTATCCCATTTAGCATAGCTTGATATTGGATGTAGTTTCTATCCCCTTTGAATAAAAAGTGTTTTATTACTTTTTTATCCTTATCCCCAACTCCAATATAAACGGTGCCTATTGGTTTTGTTGGGGTTGCCCCTGTTGGTCCTGCTATACCGCTTATTGCTATTGCAAAATCGGCTCTGCTAAGTTTTAAAGCTCCATCTACCATCTCACTCACACACTCTTTACTTACTGCTCCATATTTTATTAAAGTCTCTTTTTTTACTCCAAGCCAATTCTCTTTAATCTCATTTGCATAGCTTACTACACTTCCATCAAAACACTTGCTGCTTCCTGGAATTTTTGTAAGGTTTGAAGCAAGAAGCCCTCCTGTGCAGCTTTCGGCAAATGTAATCTTTTTTGGAGGGAGGTTTTTTACAATATGCTCAAACAAATCCCCAACTACCAAAGGAGCGTTAACCTCTATATCTTCAAATGTTTCAACTATCCCGGCTTCATTTATAAAGTATTCGCTTAGTTTATCTAAAATTTCTTTTTTTGTTGAGAAGATATATTTTTTTATCGGTTTTTTAAAAAAAATTTTTGGAATTTTCTCTTTTACTTTTATTATATTTACATCCTCTACTAGAAAACTGTCTTTATCAAAAACCTTATAATTAAATATTTTCTTAATTCTCTCAAACTCTTCTTCGTCACAAACTATTAAAGTGTTTTTAGAAAGAGTTAAAGAAGCTGGGTTTATTTCTATTGAAGTTGGTTCTACTCTTTTTAATACCTCTTCTTGAAGTGTTTTTTTAAATTTCCACTCTTTTCCTAAGAAAATAACTCTCATTTTTTCTCCTTTTTATTATAAAATTATACAAAAGCTAAAAGGAGAACTATGCACCATTTCAACAAAAACGACCTACCTGAATTTAAAAAAGACGCTTTTGACAAAAAAGGAAAGCTTAAAAAAAAGTTTTATGAAAAAGAGCTTAAAAGGCTTCAAATAGAGCTTGTAAAACTTCAAGCGTGGATTAGAAAAAACAATAAAAGGATGTTAACTATTTTTGAAGGTATGGATACTGCTGGTAAAGATGGAACTATAAAAAGGATTCTTGAACACTTAAATCCAAGGTTTGCAAAAAGTGTGGCACTTGATAAGCCAAGTGATAGAGAAAAAACTCAGTGGTATTTTCAAAGGTATGTGCCATATTTTCCAGCTGGTGGGGAGATAGTTTTGTTTAACAGGAGCTGGTACAACAGAGCCGGAGTTGAGAGGGTTATGGGATTTTGTACAAAGGAGGAGTATCTTAAATTTATGCGTCAAGTCCCAAAGTTTGAGGAACTTATTGTAGAAGAGGGGATTAAGTTTTTTAAATACTATCTTGATATAAGCAAAGAGGAGGTGTATAAAAGACTTAAAAAAAGAGAAACTGACCCTCTTAAAAAGTGGAAACTCTCACCTCTTGATTGGAAAAGTTATGAGCGTTATGAGGATTATCAAAGGGCAAAAGAGGATATGTTTGTTGCAACTTCAACCCCTTATGCTCCGTGGATTGTTGTGGATGCAAATGATAAGAAAAGAGCAAGGCTTAATATTATAAGAGATATTTTAAGCCAGTTTGATTATGATGATAAAGAGGAGGAGTTTTTTGCTGACCCTACTATAATTAAAGTAGTTAGCAATATAGAGTAATTTTGATATAATACTTTGCAAAAAAAGGAAAACTTGATGGATTATAAAGAGACTCTTCTTTTGCCAAAAACCTCATTTCCTATGAGAGGAAATCTGCCTTCTAATGAACCAAAGAGGTATAAAAAGTGGTTTAGCGAAAAAGTTTATGAGAGAATGAAAGAGAATAGGAAAGGAGAAGAGAAGTTTACCCTTCACGATGGACCGCCATATGCAAACGGACATATCCATATAGGTCATGCGTTAAATAAAATTTTAAAAGATATTGTCAATAAATTTTACTATTTCCAAGGATACGATATAAGATTTGTGCCGGGATGGGATTGTCATGGGCTTCCTATTGAGCAGCAAGTAGAAAAAAAAATAGGAAGAGAAAAAAAAGAGAAACTTCCTAAAACAAAAATAAGAGAGCTTTGCCGCAAACATGCGGCTAAATTTATTGAGATTCAAAAAGAGGAGTTTAAATCCCTTGGAGTTATAGGTGATTGGGATAATCCTTATAAGACTATGGATTTTGAGTTTGAGGCTGATATTTTCAAAGCCCTTGGGGAGATTGCAAAAAGAGGGCTTTTGGTTGAGAGAAGCAAACCTGTATTTTGGTGTATGCACGATAAAACCGCACTTGCCGAGGCTGAGGTTGAATATTATGATAAAGAGGATTACTCTATTTATGTAGCTTTTCCTCTTAGCAAAGAAGCAAATAAAGCCCTTGGCACAAAACACGCTAAAATCATAATCTGGACAACAACTCCTTGGACGCTTCCTGCGAATATGGGAATTGCCATAAATCCTGAGGTTAAATATGTCTTAACAAGCGACAATTTTATTGTGGCAAAGCCTCTTTATAAGAGGTTAAAAGAAGAAGGGGTAGTTAGCGGTGAGATAGTAAAAGAGTTTGAACCAAAAGAGCTTGAAGGATTAAAAGCGGTTAATCCTTTAAATAACCGCCTAAGTGTGATTTTACTTGGAGAGCATGTTACAATGGATGGGGGAAGCGGATGTGTTCACACAGCCCCAGGACACGGAGAAGAGGATTATAGAGTTTGGAGAGCTTATGGGTATGAGGAGATTTTGCAGCCTGTTGGGGATGATGGAAGATATTCTGAAATTGTAAAAAAAGAGAAGTTGCTTCCTGATGAGTTTGTGGGGATGCATATTTTTGAGGCAAATGAAAAGATTTTAAAGCTTCTTGGTGAGAATTTGATTAAAGCTAATAGTTTTACCCATTCTTACCCTCATTGTTGGAGATGTAAAAATCCGATAATTTTTAGGGCTACCAAGCAGTTTTTTATCGCTATGGATAAAGAGTATAATAACTCTACTTTAAGAGAAAAAGCCCTAAAAGAGATTGAAAAAGTGGAATTTACTCCAAGTAGTGGTAAAAACAGACTAAAAACGATGGTTAGCAATAGACCTGATTGGTGCATTAGCCGCCAAAGAGACTGGGGAGTGCCTATTGCGTTTTTTAGAGACAAATCAAGCGGAAAGCTTATTGTTGATGATGAGATGATTGAGTATATTTACGAAATTTTCAAAAAAGAAGGGGCAGATGCTTGGTATTCAAAGAGTATAGAGGAGCTTTTGCCTGAATCTAAAAAAGAGATGGCTAAAAATCTTGAAAAGGTAGAGGATATTTTGGATGTTTGGTTTGATAGCGGTTCTACTTGGTTTGCGGTGCTTAAATCAAATAGATATGATGCTGGGGAGTATCCAGCAAGTATGTATCTTGAAGGAAGCGACCAGCACAGAGGTTGGTTTCAAAGCTCACTTCTTGTATCAACTGCTATTGAAGAGAAAGCTCCTTATAAGTCAATCTTAACTCACGGCTTTACCGTTGATGAGAGTGGTAGAAAGATGAGTAAGAGTGAGGGGAATGTTGTAGCACCAAGTGAAGTTGCAAAAAAATATGGCACTGAAATTTTAAGACTTTGGGTGGCTGTTAGTGATTATAGCAGTGATATTAAACTTGGTGAGAATATTTTAAAACAAGTTGGTGAGCAGTATAGAAAGATAAGAAACACAATAAGATTTTTGCTTGCGAATGTAAATGATTTAGAAGAGATTAAGCTTGATAATCCAGGAATTATTAATAGGTGGATTTTATCAAGAAGCAAAGAGGTGTTTGATGAAGTGGTTTATAACTTCAATAAATACGATTTTAGCAAAGCTATGCAGATTTTAAATAACTTTATAGTAAGTGAGCTTAGTGCGATTTATCTTGATGTTTGCAAAGACAGACTCTATTGCGAGGCAAAAGATTCACCAAAAAGGAGAAATTCTCAAAGCACAATGGCAATAATTTTAAAAGAACTCTTACCTCTTATTGCACCTGTTTTAACTTATACAGCCGATGAGGCAATAGAGCACGCTCCAAAAGTGATAAAAGAGGATGCAAAGGATATTTTTGATTTTGTATACACTCCTTTGGTAGCAATTGAAAATCCTATTGATGAAGAGGTGCTTGAAATTAGAAGAAGATTTTATGAGATAGTGGATAGGCTTAAAAAAGAGAAAGTTATAAAAGATACGCTTGAACTTGCTATTGAGACAAATTATGATAAATTGTTAAAAGATGAGATGGCTGAATTTTTTGGAGTAAGTTTGCTTTGTGATGAGATTGATGGGGAAGTTTTGGATGAGATTCATATTGATGAGGGTAGGTTTGTTTTAAAAGTTAAAAAATCACCATTTTATAAATGTCCAAGATGTTGGAGATATCTTGCAAAGAGTGAAGGGGAGCTTTGTGATAGGTGCAAAGAGGTGGTAAATGGATAAAGTCCCTTTTTGGTTTATTGTACTTAGTGTTGTCGTGTTGGTTGGAGGGAGTTTTTTAATTTATTTATGGCTAAAAAGTTTAATACCAAGAAAGGATAGTGATGATAACTCTTAAAGAAGCATTAAAGTTAAGCAAAGAGGAGATAAAAGAGCTTAAAAAAGATATTAACAAAAAGGCAAAAGAACAAAAAGAACTTGGCGGGTATATTGAGCAGTTTTTAGGCAGTGATTTAAGCGAGCTTGGGGATGGGGTGCCTGTTGCTATTAAAGATAATATTAATGTTAAAGGGTGGGAGATTACCTGTGCTTCAAAAATCCTAAGAGGATATAAAGCTCCTTATAATGCAACTGTAATTGAAAAGATGCTTGAAAATGGGCTTAGTGCTTTTGGTAGATGTAATATGGATGAGTTTGCTATGGGAAGCTCAACTGAGACAAGCCAGTATGGAAAAACCCTAAATCCTCACAACCCAAAAAGAGTCCCAGGCGGTAGTAGCGGAGGGAGTGCCGCTGTTGTTGGGGCTGGGCTTGCGATAGCGGCTCTTGGAAGTGATACTGGGGGGTCTATCCGTCAGCCGGCGGCTTTTTGCGGAGTTGTTGGCATGAAACCGACTTATGGAAGGGTTAGCAGATACGGGCTTACCGCTTTTTCAAGCTCACTTGACCAGATTGGACCAATTACCCAGAATGTAGAGGATGCGGCTATTTTATACAATATAATTGCTGGATATGACAAAAAAGACTCAACATCAGCCCCTGTTGAATTTAAACCGGTAAGAATTAATGAAAATAGAAAGCTAAAAATTGTGGTGGTTGATAACTATATTGATGAAGCAAGCGAAGAGATTAAAAACGCAATTAACGATGTAATAAAAGCCTTAGAGAAAGAGGGGCATACAATTATCCACAAAAATTTAATGAACTCAAAAATTGATGTGGCGACTTATTATGTGGTGGCTACTGCTGAGGCAAGCAGCAACCTTGCAAGGTTTGATGGGATGAGGTATGGCAATAGGGTTGAGGGGAGAGATTTAAAAGAGACTTATAAGCTAACGCGTGCTTTGTTTGGGGAAGAGGTAAAAAGAAGAATTATGCTTGGAACTTTTGTATTAAGCAGTGGATATTATGATGCATACTACTTAAAAGCTCAAAAAGTAAGACACTTGATAAAAGAGGAGTTTGATAAGCTATTAAGTGATGCGGATGTTATTTTAACGCCGGTAACCCCAACGACTGCATTTGAATTTGGAAGCAAAAAGGACCCGCTTGAAATGTATCTAAGCGATATTTACACAATCGGCGTAAATTTAGCTGGGCTTCCGGCAATCTCTTTGCCAATTGCAAAAGATAGCAATAATTTGCCAATAGGACTTCAACTTATCACAAGGCATTTTGATGAGCAGACTCTTTTTGATACGGCAAAAGTTGTAGAAAACTTAGTAAAGGAAAGCAAATGAGGATAAAATATAAAGCGTTAACTTTTGAAGATGTTTTACTGGTGCCAAGATATAGTGAAGTGTTGCCAAAAGAGGTTGATTTAAAAACAAGATTTACAAGAAATGTAACCTTAAATATCCCAATAGTTTCAGCGGCAATGGATACCGTTACAGAATCAAGAGCGGCAATTGCCTTAGCAAGACTTGGGGGAATTGGGGTAATTCATAAAAATATGGATATTGCAGCCCAAGCAAAAGAGGTTGAGAAAGTTAAAAAGAGTGAGAGTGGGATTATTATTGACCCGGTAAAGGTTTTTCCGGATGATTCAATCAACAAAGCTCTAAACATTATGGCAACTTACAAAATATCAGGGGTTCCGGTTGTTGATAAAAATGGAAAGCTTATTGGAATTCTTACCAATAGGGACCTAAGATTTATAAAAGATTATTCTAAAAAAGTAAAAGAAGTAATGACTCCTATGCCTTTGGTTACGGCAAAAGAAGGGATTACATTAGAAGAGGCTGAGGATATTTTGCATGAGCATAAGATTGAAAAGCTTCCTATTGTTGATGACGAAGGGTATTTAAAAGGGCTTATTACCATAAAAGATATTCAAAAGAAAAAAGAGTATCCAAACGCAAATAAAGATAAATTTGGAAGATTAAGAGTTGCAGCAGCTATTGGGGTAGGTAACGGGATAGAAAGGGCTGCGGCTTTGGTTGGAGCTGGGGTTGATGTAATTGTTATTGATTCAGCTCACGGACACTCAAAAGGTATTATAGATTTGGTAAAAGCGGTAAAAGAGAGATTTGATGTTGATGTTGTGGCTGGAAATGTTGCAACTGCTGAGGCTACAAGGGATTTAATTAAAGCCGGAGCTGATGCGGTAAAAGTTGGAATTGGACCTGGGAGTATCTGTACTACAAGGATAGTTGCTGGGGTTGGAGTGCCTCAAATTAGTGCGATTGATGAGTGTGCTGCGGCTGCAAGAGAGTTTGATGTGCCGGTAATTGCTGATGGGGGGATTAAATACTCAGGCGATATTGCAAAAGCCTTGGCGGTTGGTGCAAGCAGTGTAATGATTGGAAGTTTGCTTGCTGGTACTGAAGAGAGTCCGGGTGAGACAATTATGTATCAGGGAAGACAGTATAAATCATACAGAGGTATGGGAAGTATCGGGGCTATGCAAAGAGGAAGCAATGATAGATACTTCCAAGAAGGAACGGCTGCTGATAAGCTGGTCCCAGAAGGGATTGAGGGGATGGTGCCATACAGAGGCAAAGTGGCTGATGTAATTCATCAGTTAATAGGAGGTCTTAGAGCGAGTATGGGGTATTGTGGGGCAAAAGATATCCCAACTTTCCAAGAGGTAGCTGAGTTTGTTGAGATTACAAGTGCTGGGCTAAAAGAATCTCACGTGCACGATGTAACAATTACAAAAGAAGCTCCAAACTATCACCAATAATAAAAAAACTTCTTCTTATTTCCTTTGCTTCTTTGGCATTTGCAATAGTAATAGGCACAGGTTCTTCATTCAGAATTATTGGCTTTTGTTAATCGTCCCAATTATTTATGGACTAAAAGCCCTCTTAATTACAACTTCTGAATGAAAAAGCACAAAAGTTAGATGATTTTGATAAATTTAAAAAATCGCTTTTTCAATTTAAAAATATAACAAAAAGAGGCTTACTCAAAGGATTTAATTTAAAAATGTTTCATCCTGGGGCAAAAAAGAGCTTTTATAGAAGAGGGGATTTTATGATATAATAAAGAAAAAAAGGAGAGAAAATGAAAAAATTAACAATTGGTTTTCTAACAGCGGCTATTCTTGCAGGAAATGCTTTTGGATATAAATACATTACAATAGGAACAGGAAGTGTAACAGGTGTTTATTATCCAACAGGTGGTGCAATTTGTAGACTTATGAATAAAATGAAAAGAGAAACTGGAATTAAGTGCACAGTTGAGAGTACAGGTGGGAGTGTTTATAATATTAATGCTATTAGAAAAGGGGAGCTTGATTTTGGTATAGCTCAGAGTGATGTTGTTTATCAGGCTTATCATGGGGAAGGTAAATTTAAAGGAAAGCCTTATAAAGCTCTTAGAGTTGTTATGAGTATTCATCCAGAGTTACTAACTCTTGTAGTAAGAAAAGATAGTGGAATTAAAAACTTTTTTGATTTAAAAGGACATAGAATTAATATCGGTAACCCTGGAAGTGGTAACGAAGCTGCGGTTAAGACACTTTTTGAATATTGTAAAAGTATGAAATTAAATGATTTAAAAATAGAACAACTTAAAGCCTCAGAGTGTCCAAATGCACTTAAAGATAAAAAAATTGATGGATACTTTTATATGGTAGGACATCCAACTGCAAACATTAAAGATGCGGCAAACTCAACTGATATTGATTTAATCTCTCTTGATAATGTGCCAGCTGCTCAAAAACTGGTAAAAGAGAAACCATATTATGCTTGGGGAGTAATTCCTGCTGGAATGTATAAAGGAGTAAATCATCCAACAAAAACTTATGGAGTAAAAGCAATTTTAGTTACAAACGATAAAATGGATGATAAAACGGTTTATTATCTAACAAAGGCAATCCTTGATAATTTTGATAAATTTAAAAGAATGCATCCAGCTTATAAAAATCTAACTAAAAAAGATTTATTAAAAGGATTTGATTTAAATATGATGCATCCAGGAGCTAAAAAAGCGTTTCAAGAAGAAGGGTTACTTCCTAAGTAATCCTCTTTTTTTTCAATGCTAAGAGGCTATTTGGCTTTTTAGCATTGAATTAAGGAGTAAAAATGCAAGTTAATAAAGATTTAGAAGAGAAGCTTTTAAGTGAACTTGAAGGACAGAGAAACTTTCCTTCAACTCATATCTATTATTGGATAATATCTTTAATTGCTTTTGCTTGGTCTTTATTTCAGCTTTATGTTAGTTATTTTCCGGTAAACTCTACGATTGTTAGAAGTATTCATTTGGCTTTTGCTATGGTTCTTGCGTTTTTAATTTATCCAATTGCCAAAAAACCAAAATTTTTAAAAACAATCCCCTGGTATGATTGGCTTTTAGCAATCCTTGGAGGCTTGGGGGCTGCTTATATTGCGATTGATTATGTTGGGATTTCAAATAGAATTGGGGATTTTTATACGCGAGATATTGTAATTGGGGTAATTTTTATAATTTTGCTTTTAGAAGCTGGAAGAAGAGTTATAGGCATTGCTCTTAGCATTGTAGCGCTTGTTTTTTTAGCGTATGATAAATTTGGTGATGTTTTGCCAGAGCTTATCTCTCACAAACCAGCAAGCATTGAAAAGATTGTAACTCAGATGTATCTGACGACTGAGGGTATTTTTGGAGTTCCTCTTGGGGTTAGTGCGGGGTTTGTGTTTTTATTCGTTCTTTTTGGAAGTTTATTAGAGCGTGCAGGAGCAGGAGAGTATTTTATAAAGCTTGCTTATGCCCTCCTTGGAAAATATAGCGGCGGTCCTGCAAAAGCAAGTGTTGTTGCAAGCGGACTTACAGGAATTATTAGCGGAAGCTCAACTGCAAACGTTGTAACTACTGGGGTTTTTACGATTCCACTTATGAAAAAAGCTGGATTCCCCCCAGAAAAAGCAGCAGCCATTGAAGTAGCCGCTTCAACAAACGGTCAGCTTATGCCACCTGTAATGGGAGCGGCTGCTTTTATTATTGCGGAATTTTTAGGGCTTAGTTATACTGATGTAATTATTGCAGCTGCTATTCCAGCTATTGTTAGTTATTTGGCTTTGTTTTATATAGTTCATTTAGAAGCTAAAAAACTAGGACTTAAAGGAGAAGATGAAAGTAAACTTCCTCCAAAACTAAAAACTTTTATAAGCGGGCTTCACTATTTAATCCCTGTGGCTTATTTAATGTATGTCTTAATTGTTCTTCGTCAATCAGCCCAGATGGCGGCGTTTAGTGCTATTTGGCTTTTGATGGTTATTATGATAGTGCAATCTCCTTTTAAAGCTTTATTTATTGAAAAAAGAAAAGTTACAAAACAAGATTTTATTCAAGGTTTTGTTGATATTTTCCACGGAATGGTAAATGGAGCAAAAAATATGGTTCCAATTGCCCTTGCTACTGCAATTGCTGGGATTGTTGTTGGAAGTATTACTCTAACTGGGATTGGACAAGTTTTACTTGATGTGATTGATACTTTGGCAAACGGAAATATCTTAATAGTGCTTTTGCTTACAGCCTTTATCTCTTTAATTCTTGGAATGGGGCTCCCAACTACTGCAAATTATATCGTTGTAGCTTCACTTACAGCTCCTGTAATGCTTGAACTTGCCCAGGATGCCGGGTTTTTAATCCCAGCAATTGCTGCGCATCTGTTTGTTTTTTATTTTGGGATTTTGGCTGATGATACTCCTCCTGTTGGGATTGCGGCATATGCAGCTGCTGGAATTGCAAAGGCTGACCCTATTAAAACGGGACTTCAAGGATTTGCATATGATATAAGAACGGCTATTCTTCCTTTTATGTTTTTCTTTAATACTGAACTTTTACTTATTGCAAGTGTAAATGAGTGGGATGTAAATGAATTTAGTTTTATAACTGACCCTATAAAAATTATAGTTATCTTTATAACTGCTATGCTTGGTATGTTTAGCTTTTCGTCAGCTACGCAAGGTTATTTTATCAAAAGATGTAATTTTTTAGAGAGGATTTTATTTTTAATTGCAGTGCCTTTTTTTATGCTTCCAAACATTACTTCAAAATATCTTCACCTTCCAAATGAATATTTTTCTTATCTTATCGGTATTGCTATTTGGATAGTTATTTTCTTTTTACAAAGAAAATAACTTTTTGTTTACTTTTCTTTTTTATAATAGGGCAAATACAAAAAGGAGGAATTTATGATTAATGAGATGATTATTGATGAGAATGGAGTAGCTTTTATTCCATCTCTTGGAATTAGTTTTCAGCTTAGCGAAACTGCAAAAGAGATAATAGAGCTTATTAAAGAGGGTAAAAGTAAAGAAGAGATTGTAAAGATTTTGGCTGAGAAGTATAATATAGATTGGAGAGAGGTTTATATTGATGTTGAGGATTTTTTTATAAAACTTAAAGTATATGGGCTTATAAAATGAGAGTGGCAATTAGTGGGCTTAATAATACAGACAATCCAGCACCGGGCGTGCCTGTTGCTAAAAGTCTAAAAGGACATAATTTAATTGGGCTTAGTTATGATGTAAATGAGCCTGGGATTTATCAAGGGATTTTTGAGAAAGTCTATCTTATGCCTTTTCCAAATGTTGGTTGGGAGGATACAAAAGAAAGGCTTCTTGAAATAAAGAGAAAAAGTGATATTGAAGCGGTTATTCCAAATTTGGATGCTGAGCTGCCTTTGTATATTAAAAATCAAGAGGAGTTAAAAAGACTTGGTATAAACACCTTTTTGCCGAGTTTAAAAAATTTTGAGATGAGAGAGAAAAGATGCTTGCCAGAATTTGTGAAAAAACTTGGGGTAAAACATCCAAAAACTATTGAAGTTATAAGCCTTGATGATTTAGTAAAGGCTGTAAAAGAGATAGGGCTTCCTGTAATGGTAAAAGGAAATTACTATAAAGCTTATATGGCTTACTCTTTGGATGAAGCAATTGAATATTTTTATAAAATCTCAAATGAGTGGGGATTTCCGCTTTTAGTGCAAGAAGTTGTAAAAGGAGTTGAGATAAACTATGTAGGACTTGCCAATAAAGAGCTTTTTGGAGGAGTTGGAATTAAAAAACTTACGACAACTGACCTTGGAAAAGTTTGGAGTGCTGTTAGTATTGATAATAAAAAGTTAATTGATTTAGCCCATAAATTTGTAGAAATTAGTGAGTGGAGGGGAGCTTTTGAACTTGAAGCAATTGCAAGTGGAGATGATATCTATTTAATTGAAATTAATCCAAGATTTCCGGCTTGGGTTTATTTTGCGACAATGCTTGGAGTTAACCTTCCACAGATGATGGTGGATATTATGCAAGGGAGAGAGGTTGAAAAAAAACTTACATACCCTTGTGAAAAACTTTATGTAAGGTATGTGGATGAGGTTATGAGGGATTTTAGCGATTTTACAAAACTTTTAACACAAAAAGAACTTTAAGGAGAGAAAATGGGATATGTAAAACCTACAATTAATAGAGTTGATTTTAATTTGGCGAGTAAATATGGAAGCCCACTAAAAGCTCAAAAGATAAAAAGTGAAATTGATGGGGTTAGTGTTAGAGAACTTACAGAAAAATATGGAAGTCCTCTTTTTGTTTTTTCTCAAAGACAGATTGAAGAGAAATATAGTGAATTTAAAGAGGCTTTTTCAAGCAGATATCCAGATGTTGAGTTTTGGTGGAGTTATAAGACAAACTATCTTGATGCAATTTGTAAAGTGTTTCACAAACTTGGAAGCAAGGCTGAGGTAGTTAGTGAATTTGAGTATCAAAAAGCAAGACGCCTTGGAATTGAGGGAAAAGATATTATCTTTAACGGACCTTATAAACCAAAAGAGGCTTTAATGGTTGCTATAAAAGAGGGGGCAAAAATTCATATTGACCATTGGTATGAGATAAACGACCTTGAAGATATTGCTAATGAGCTTGGAGTTGAGATTCCGGTGGCTATTAGGTGTAATATGGATACGGGTGTTTATCCTCAGTGGAGCAGGTTTGGGTTTAATATTGATAATGGGGAAGCTTATGATGCAATAAAGAGAATTTATGAGGGTAAAAAACTTATTTTAACTGGGCTTCACTCCCATATTGGAACGTTTATGCTAAGCACAGAAGCGTATAAAAATGAGACAATGAAGTTAGTGCAGCTTAAAAATAGAGTTGAAGAGGACTTTGGATATGGGATTGAGTATATTGATGTTGGTGGTGGATTTGCAAGTAAGAATAGATTAAAAGGAGTTTATCAGCCACCAGAAGTAATCGTTCCAAGTGCCGATGAGTATGCAGAGGCAATTACAAGTGCCATTTATGAACATAATAAAGGAAAACTTCCAAAACTCTATCTTGAAACGGGAAGAGCGTTGATTGATGAGGCTGGGTATCTTTTGACAACCCTTTTTGCAAGCAAGAGACTCCCGGATGGAAAAGAGAGTTATATTGTAGATGCTGGGGTTAATCTTTTGTATACTGCATTTTGGTATAACTTTGAGATTTTCCTTGATAAAAGGTATGAGGGATTAAATGAGCCAAGTCAGATAAACGGACCTCTTTGTATGAATATTGATATTATCAATGAAAATATTATGCTACCTCCTTTAAAAAGAGGAGCGGTTATGACAATCTGGCCAGTTGGAGCTTATAATGTGACTCAGTGGATGCAGTTTATTAGATATCGCCCAGCTGTTGTATTGATTGATAAAGAGGGGACTCCTCACTTAATAAGAGAGGCTGAGAGCTTAGAGGATATTGTAAGAAGAGAAAAACTGCCTGAATACTTAAAGTAAAGAGATGAAAGAGAAGTTAGAGATATTTTTTAAGCCTTTTGCTTCTATCTTATTTTTAAGAAGTTATAAGCTAGGCATTTTTCTTTTTCTTATCTCTTTTGTTTTTAAAAGTGTTGCGATTTTAGGAGTTGTTGCGTTAATTTCTACTATTGTGTTTGCTGAATTTACTTCTCTTAGAGATTATTATTTAAAGTATGGATTTTATCTTTATAATTCTTTGCTTGTTGGGATGGGGATTGGGTTTTATTTTGATGTAAGTTTATTAACGATTGGATTAAGTATTATTCTTGGTATTTTTACTTTTTTACTCTCTTTTGGACTTAATAGAGTTTTTTTAACTTGGAATTTGCCTATTTTATCTTTGCCTTTTGCGTTTGTAAGTATGATTTTTTATCTTGCAAGTTTGAAATATTACTCTTTATTTAGCAATATTATCAATAGAACGCTATTTAGTGATATTACTATTAATTCGGATTTAATATCAAACTTTTTAAAATCTCTTGGGACGATTTTGTTTTTGCCTTTTAATATTGTTGGGATTTTGATTTTGCTTATTTTTCTTTTTTATTCTCGTATTATGTTTTTGCTTGCTATTATTGGGTATTTGGTTGGAGTATTTTTTCACTCTCTTTTTATTTCTTACTTTTTAGCAGTGAACTCACCTTATAATTTTAATTTTATTTTAATTGCAATAGCTCTTGGAGGAGTTTTTTTAATTCCAAATATTAAAAATTATCTTTTAGCTTTAATTGGAGTTATTTTAAGTGTTGTCTTAATTGATGCAATGGAAGTTTTTTTTAATCAATACTCTTTGCCTGTTTATACTATGCCTTTTAATATTGTTATTATTTTGTTTTTAATGCTTCTTTATTGGAGTGGATATGAATATTTTAATTTTGATATTAAATCAACCCCTGAGAGAAGTTTAGTTAATTTTTTATCCACTATTTATAGGTTTGGTGGGCGGGATATAAAGATTTATCTTCCTTTTTATAATAAGTGGAGTGTATATCAACCTTTTGATGGAGAGTGGACTCATAAGGGTAAGTGGAGGTATGCGTATGATTTTGTAATTAAGAAAAATGGAAAAACCTATGCAAATGATGGACTTTATTTGGAAGATTATTATGCTTTTGGGCAACCAGTTATTACTCCTATTAGTGGATATATTGTTGCTATGAGAAGTGATTTAAAGGATAATTTTATAGGGGAAGTTGATAGAGAAAATAATTGGGGAAATTATGTTATTATTAAAAGTGATAGTGGATTTTATGTGGAAATTTCTCATCTTATGCAATATTCAATTCCTTTTAAAGTTGGAGATTATGTAAAGTATGGCGATATTATAGGAAAATGTGGAAATAGCGGATACTCTCCTGAGCCTCATATTCATATTCAAGTCCAAAAGGCTCCATATCTTGGAAGTGAAACTTTGCCTTTTAAATTTGTTGAGTATATTAAAGATAATAGACTTTATTTTTACTCTCTTCCAAAAAAGGATGAAGAGATTGAGTGTTTGGCTGTTGATAAATCAATGAAGCTTAGAATGACTTTTATTTTGGATGATGAGTATTGCTATGATGTAATTGAGAATGGGAAAGTTGTGGATAAGGTTTGTTTTAAAGTAGGGATGAATGAAAATGGAGAGTTTTATTTTAAAGAGGGAGATAATAGGCTTTATTTTTATTCAGTTGAGAAGTTTTTCTATTTTTATAAGTATGAGGGCGGGGATGGGTATTTAAAAGAAATTTTTAAACTTGTCCCAAGAGTTCCTTTTATTAATAAGGATGTTAAATTTTGTGATGTGTTACCACTTGATTTGAAATATAAGGGAGTTGAACTTATTATAAAAGAGGTGTTGTTATCTTTTTATTATAAGTTGTTTAATCAAAAAGAGGAGTATCAAAAAGAGAAATTGTCTATAAAATCAAGATTTGGAGAGGTTAGATTTAGTTTTTATGAGAAAGGATTTGATAAGGTAATACTTAAAAATAAAGAGTTAAGGAGAAATCGTGAAAAAGCTTTTTCTTATTATAGTTAGTTTTGTATTTTTATTTGGGGGGGAATATAATTTAACAAAAGATGAAATAAAAGATGCTTATTATCAATCTTATAAATATGAGAAGATGGGAGATTATAAAGATGCTATTAAAGTTTTAATTCCAGTTTACAAACTCTATCCAAATGGATATACTATTAATTTAAGACTTGGGTGGCTTTTTTATTTAGCTCGAAGATATGAAAATGCTATAAAACATTATAGGATTGCTTCTATGGTTTATCCTTATGCAGTTGAACCAAAACTTGGGCTTATGAGAGTTTATAATGCTATGGAAAAATATAATAATAGTGTAGAGATTGGGGGAGTTATTATTAAACAGATTGATTATTACAATTTTTATGGCAATTATTATTATGTAGCAGCTCTTATTGGGCTTAAAATGTATAAAGAAGCGATAAAAATTGATTATAAAATGCTCTCTTTATATCCAACAAGCGTTTTATATCTTGTAAATCTTGGAATGAGTCTTTATAATTTAAAAGATTTTAAAAAAGCAAAAAGTGTTTTTGAAAATGTTTTGATTTTAGATCCGACAAATGTTAGTGCAAAATATTATTTAAAGCTTATCAAATGAGAGTTTTAATTTTTGATTATGCAAATTGGGCTGATTTTAATGGAGAGTTTGTAAGCAGTGAAGAAGAGTTTTTTGATAGGGTAGTAAAAGATTATGACGTAGTAATAGTCAATTTTGATTTTCTCTCTTCTTTGCTTGCAGCAAGACATTTAATTAGAGGGTATGTTATTTTTATTGCTTCTTTTGTGGATGAAGTTATTTATAAAAAGGCGCTTAGCGTTGGAGATTTTTGTTATCAGTTTGATGAAGTGTATAAAATAAAGCATAGACTAAAATATATTGAAAATAAGTTGTTTAAAGCTAAATCAGGTATTGTAAAATGGGGTAATTTTTTGGTAAATTTACAAACAGGCAATATTTATAAAGATAAAGAGCTTTTAAATCTTACCTTAGCAGAAAAGGAGCTTTTGTTTTATCTATTAAAAAATAGAGAGAGGTTTGTAAGTAAAGAAGAGATTGTTGATAGGGTAAGAGGGATAGATTCTTTAAATTCGGTTAAAGTTATTATCTCTTCTCTTAGAAAAAAGGGATTTGAAGTTGATAATATTAAAAATTTAGGATATAAAATTAATTTAAAGGAGCAATTATGAAAAAATTTTTATTATCGGTTGTAGCAACACTTTCTTTTGCAGCGAGCACAAGTACTCTAATGCCTTATGGAGCTTATATTCATTATGGAGATAAATCTACAAAGGATTATGCAGATTTATTTGGGATTTATGCAAGTTATTATAATTTTCCTGTTAAGTTTGAACTAGATGGTGAATATTTAAAAATTAAATATAAATCAATTACTAAGAGTGTTCCTATCACACCTTCTTCTACTATAACTACTACTTATAATCCAAGTGATTGGAATCAATATGATTTAACTTTTGCAGCTCACTATTATCAAGGATATAACTGGGATTATAAAGTTGGTATTCATAATGTTTTTATTGACCAAAAGGATAATCCGGATAATTACGATAAAGTATTATTTGGTGGAGTTATGTATTATGTTTATTTAGCTTATAATGCAGGAGTTGATTTTTATTATTCAATGTATAATAATTTTCATGTAAATCAATATACTCTTTTTGGAGGAGTGAATTTTGGAAATTATTATGCACCTGGTGGAAGTCATTATGTAGAGGTTAAGCTTAATTTTATTAATATTTCGGATAAAGATGTAACTGGCAAAAAGAATTATGTAAATGCAGAAGCAAAATATACTAATGCACAGGGTCCTTGGGTTACTACAATTGGTGGAAATATTGGTAAAAATGCTTATAAGGTAGAAAGTGGAGGATTTGTTGTTTATAGTTTAAATGATGAGTATAAGGGAAAAGCATATATTAAAGTTAACTATTCAATTAATAAAACAACAGGGGTTGGAGTTAAGTATACTAAAACTTATTTTGAAGAAGGAGACAAAGATACATTTTCTGATACTTATATGTTAGAGTTTTCAAAATCATTCTAATAGTTTTTTTACTATCTCAAAGTGGTTTGCAGTCATTATATGGATGCGAGGGTTTAGAGTAAAGAGTTTTTTAAATAGTTCTTTGCTCATTTCAAATCCGATTAATTCTTCCTCTTTTTCGTTTTGAGCTTTTTGTAAGTTTTCAATCCATTCATTTGGTACATAAATTCCTGGTACATTTTTTTGTAAAAACAGGGCTGTTTTTAGTTTTGTAATTGGAAAGAACCCAAAAACTATCTCAAAATCACTAAACTCTTTTTTTATCTTATCTCTTATTTCAATAAATTTTTTAGCTATTTCAATATTGTAAATTGGCTGGGTTATAATTGCTGCTGCTTTTTTAGAGGCTTTTTTGTATATTTTTTTTTCAATTGAAGAGAAATTTTTAGCAAAAGAGTTGCTTACTGCAAATGGAGTTATTGGTTTTGGTGGAATTTTAAACTCTTTTCCCATAAAATCTTGTCCTTTATTAAATTTTTCAATTATCTCTAAAAGTAAAAGACTATTTCCTTCCAAAACCCCTTTTGCTTTTTGGTCAGAAATTCTTACGCTATCTCCGGTAATTGCTAGTATGTGAGTTACATCAAGTTCATTTGCTCCAAGTAAGTCGCTTTGAAGTGCAATTAAATTTCTATCTCTCATTGTCATTGTAGCAATTACTGGTTTTTTAAAAGTTTCTTGGAGTCTATATGCTGCTATTATGGAATTAAATTTTAATTTGCTAAGAGGACAATCTGTTGTTGAGAATCCATCGACATATTTATAAGCTTCGCTTTTTTGTAGCTTTTCTATCATTGGTTTTATGGTTGGAAGCTTTGGGGGTGTTGTTTCAAGTGTTATTAATTTATTTTTTAGTTTCTCTTTTAGACTCTGCATTCCTCACTCCGTTTTTGATGGAATTATAACTTAATTTGATAAAATTCTTTTAAAAAAGGGCATAAATGGTTTTAATGATAGATAATTATGATAGCTTTACTTATAATATTGTCCAATACTGTTTAGAGCTTGGAGCAAATTTAAAAGTAATAAGAAATGATGAGTTGAGTGTTGAAGAGATTAAAAAGTTAAATCCTAAAAAAATAATAATCTCCCCAGGACCATCCACTCCAAAAGAGGCTGGGGTGAGTGTTGATGTTATTAAAGCGTTTAGCAATACTCCAATTTTGGGAGTTTGTCTTGGACATCAATCAATTGCTTATGCGTTTGGAGGAGAGATAATAAGAGCTAAGAATTTAATGCATGGTAAAACAAGTAATATAAAAGTTAAAATTAAGGATGATATTTTTAAAAATATACCCGATAGTTTTAGAGTTACGAGGTATCATTCTTTGGTAGTAAATCCTAAGAATTTGCCAGAGTGTATAATCCCAACTTCATTTAGTTTAGATGATAATGAAATAATGAGCCTTAGAGTAAAAGATAAGCTAATTTTTGGAGTGCAGTTTCATCCTGAATCTATTATGAGTGAATATGGAAAAGAGATTATAGGTAACTTTTTAAAGTTATGATATTTTTTGTTTTTTATTATTTATTTCTTTTGTGGTATGGAGTTTATTTATCTTTTTGTAGTGTTGAGGTAGAGGCTATTGAGAAATTGCCTTGGCTTAGAGAGCTTATTACTCTTAGTGTCTCTTTTTTTGGTAAAAATGATTTGGCTTTGAGATTTCCTCAAATTTTAGTTAGTTTTTTTTCTCTTTTGCTTTTTTTCTCAATCGCAAAAAAAGTCTTAAAAAAAGATTTTCTCTTTGCAACAATAATATTTGCTTTGATTCCAGGATTTATAATCTCTTCGTTGATTATCAATAAATCAATTTACATTCTTTTTTTGGTTTTGCTTTTTATAAGGGTTTATTTGTTTAATCCTTATTTATCTTATTTTTTGTTGGTTCTTTATTCTGTTTTAGATGGTTCTTTTATTGTTCTTTATGTTGGGATTTTGTTTTATGCTATTTATAAAAAAGATAATTTTCTTTTAGTGTTGGCTTTAATTTTGCTTATGGTAAATGCAAATTATTTTAATTACAAAATAGGTGGAAAGCCAAGGGGATATTTTTTGGATGTTTTTTTCGTTTATACTCTTATTTTTTCTCCTTTTGTCTTTTTTTATTTTATCTATTCAATTTATAAAGCGTTTTTTTATAAAAAAGACGTTATCTTTTTTATCTCATCTACTGCTTTAATTATCTCTTTTTTGTTTTCATTTAGGCAAAGAATAAAAATTGACGATTATGCTCCTTTTGTATTGCCATATGTTATTTGGATGATTAAGATTTTTTTTAATTCATATAGAGTTAGGCTTCCAAGATTTAGAAGAGGGTATAAAGTTTTATTTGTTGTTTTGTTTGGAAGTTTAATTTTATTTGATATTACTCTATTTTTAAATTATCTAACCCCAGCAAGAAAAATAAGTAATGAGTTTTATTTTATAAAGCCTCTTGCAGCTAAGCTTAAAACTTATAATTTAAAAGTTAGGTGTAATAATGAGAGTATTTGCAAGAGTTTATATTTTTATGGAGTTAAAAGAGGAGATTTGTATCTTAACTACTCAAAAAGTAAAAAAAGTGTTACTATTTTAAAAGGGGATAACGTTTTAATGGAGTTTAATGTTTCAAAATTAAACACATTTTAAAAAAAAGAGCTTTATTAAAAGTTTTTCTTTTCTATCTTTTTGAATAAATGTTAAAATTTCTAAAACAAAATTCAAGGAGTATTAATGGCTCAAAAACCAATACGCGAATATGATGGTAAAAGACTTTTTGCAGAGAATTGGGATAACTATTTTAAAGGATTAAAATATCCTTTTGAGAGTGTTTTAGTAAGAAGTGGAGAGGAGCTTTTAAAAAAAGCTGGGGAACCTGGATATGAGTGGCTAAAACAAAAACCTCTTGTTGCAAAACCGGATATGCTTTTTGGTAAAAGGGGTAAAAATAACTTAGTTTTATTTAAAATTAATAAGCCAGGTGATGTAACTCTTGAAGATGCGGCTAAATGGATTGATGAAAAAAGAAAAAATAAAGTAAAAGTTTACTCAAAATTCGAAGGTGATAAACCAGTTGGTGAACCAAAAGAGGATTATTTAACTTACTTTATCGTAGAACCTTTTACTCCGCATAGTGAGGATGAAGAGTATTATATTGCGGCTGCAAGTTTGGATGAAAATTATGATGTTTTGTATATGTCAGCTCATGGAGGAATGGAAGTTGAAGAGAATTGGGATAAAGTAACTGAGGTTAAAATTCCAATTGATGCAAGTGATGAAGAGATTGAAAAATTAATTAAAGAAAATATTCCAGCAGATATTCCAGAAGATAAAAAAGATGTATATGCAAATTTTGCAATCAATTTTTATAAATTTTTTAGAGACTTAAACTTTGCATACCTTGAAATTAATCCAGTTGTAATTAAGGATGATAAAGTATATCTTCTTGATTTAGTTGCAAGACTTGATGATACGGCTGGATTTTTGATGAAAGAAAAATGGGGAGATATTGAATTTCCAACACCATTTGGTATGCCAGAAAAATCAAAAGAGGAAAAAGCAATTGCAGAAGCTGATGCAAAAAGCGGTGCTTCATTAAAACTTACAGTTCTTAATCCAAAAGGTAGAATCTGGACACTTGTAGCAGGTGGTGGTGCTAGTGTTGTATATGCTGATACTATTGCTGATTTAGCAGGTGGAGTGGAAGATTTGGCAAACTATGGAGAGTATTCAGGTGGTCCTACAACTGATGAGACAAGATTTTATACTGAAACAGTGCTTGATTTAATGACAAGAGAAAAAGACCCACAAGGTAGAGATAAAATTTTAATTATTGGTGGTGCTATTGCAAACTTTACAGATGTTGCTAAAACATTTAAAGGAATTATTCAAGCGTTTGAAAAATATGCTGATAGAATGAAAGATGTTGGAGTTAGAATCTATGTTAGACGCGGTGGTCCAAACTATGAAAAAGGTTTGAAGGATATAAAAGAAGCAGCAGAAAGACTTGGGCTTCCAATTAAAGTATACGGACCAGAAACTCATATTACTGATATTGTTAGAATTGCACTTGAAGATGACAAAAAAGGAGCGAAATAATGAGTAATGCACTATTTACAAGAGACACACAAGCAATTTTTTGGAATAACAATAAATCAGCAATTCAGAGAATGCTTGATTATGATTATGTAATTAAAAGAGAAAAACCATCAGTAGCGGCTATTGTTGCTCCAACAAGCTCAGCTAAATTTGAGAAGTTTTTCTTTGGTACTGATGAAGTTATGATTCCAATTTATAAAAGCACGGCTGAGGCAGTAAAAAATCATCCAAATGCTGATGTTTTACTTAACTTTGCTTCATTTAGAACGGCTTATGATGTAACAAATGAAGCTTTGGATATGGACCAATTTAGAGTAATTATGATTACTGCTGAGGGGATACCTGAGAGACTTGCAAGACTTATGAATAAAAAAGCTAGAAAAAAAGGAGTTACAATTATTGGTCCTGCAACTGTTGGTGCTATTACTCCTGGTGCGTTTAAAGTTGCAAATATTGGTGGGACAATTGAAAATATTGTAAAATCAAAACTCCATAGACCTGGAAGTGCTGGACTTGTAACAAGAAGTGGAGGACTTTTCAATGAGCTTAGCAATATTATTGCACTAAATGCTGATGGAATTGCTGAGGGAGTTGCGATTGGTGGTGATAGATTTGTAGGCTCAACTTTTATTGACCATATGCTTAGAATGGAGAAAAATCCACAAGTTAAATATATGATACTTCTTGGAGAAGTTGGTGGTAGAGAAGAGTATAAAGTAATTGAAGCAATTAAAGAAGGAAAAATTACAAAACCAGTAATTGGATGGTGTATTGGTACAATTGCTAAACATTTTGATAGTGGCGTGCAATTTGGACATGCGGGAGCAAGTGCAAATGCTGATGAAGAGACAGCTGAGGCTAAAAATAGAGCTATGAAAGAAGCTGGAATTCATGTACCAGATAACTTTAATGACTTGCCTCATGTAATTAGAGGAGTTTATGAGCAATTAAAAGGTGAGGGTGTTATTAAAGATATTGAAGAACCAGAAGTTCCGCCAATTCCAGAAGATTATTCAAAAGCACTTGCAGCTGGGAAAATTAGAAAACCAAGAAACTTTGTATGTACAATTTCAGATGATAGAGGAGAAGAAGCAGTATATGCTGGAATTCCAATTAGTGCTGTTGCAACTCCTGATACTGGATATAGTATTGGTGATGTTATTACACTTCTTTGGTTTAAGAAAAGATATCCAAAATGGGCAACTGATTTTATTGAAACTGTTATTAAAACGGTTGCAGACCACGGACCAGCAGTTAGTGGAGCTCATAATGCAAAAGTTACAGCAAGAGCTGGAAAAAGTGTGGTTGAGAGTTTGGTAACTGGACTTCTTACAATCGGACCAAGATTTGGTGGGGCAATTGATGGTGCGGCTAAATACTTTAAGTATGCTTATGATAAAGGAATGAGTCCAGTAGAGTTTGTTAACTATATGAAAAAACAAGGTATTCCAATTCCTGGAATTGGGCATAGAATTAAATCGGTCAGAAACCCTGATAAGAGGGTTGAAGGACTTAAAAAATATGCAAAAGAATTTTTCCCAGCAACTCCACTTCTTGATTATGCGCTTGAAGTAGAAAAAGTTACAACTTCAAAAAAAGAAAACTTAATTCTAAACGTTGACGGGACAATCGGTATTTTGATGGTTGACATGTGGAGAGTTTTAGGGTATACTGAGAAAGAAATAAATGAATTTATTGAAAGCGGGGCATTAAATGCATTCTTTATCCTTGGAAGAAGTATTGGATTTATAGGTCATATCTTAGATGAAAAAAGACTTGGAATGCCAATGTATAGACATCCGTGGGATGATATTTTATATCAAGTTGAAAAGGCTGAGGAGTTATAAAATGAAAATAAACAGAAGGCTTTTTAAGCCTTCTTTTACAATGATTGAGCTTATAATTGTTATTATTATCATTGGAATACTTGCTGCTTCTTTAAACTTTCAATTTTTTAACAGTAATTTACAACTTGCAGCTGATAAGATAGCAAATGATTTAAGATATACAGAATCACTTGCTTTTAAAGATGATAAATACCAGCCTTTTCCAAATCATATTTGTGATAGTAGCGATGAAGGAAAAAAGGAGTGTAATAGAAGTAAATATTGGTTTAAGCAGTGGTGGCAATTTAGGATTGCTAAAACAAGGAGTGGAGATTACTGGTATGAGATTTTTAGTGATTCTCCAACTGCTAGTACTTCTAGTAATTTTGATAAAAGGGGTGGACCTAGTAGTGAATTTGCAAAAAGTCCATTAAATAATAGATATATGACTGGAAATAATGGAGCCAGTACGGATGAAGATTTAAACTTATCTAAATATAACATTGCGCTTATTACTTATAAAATTGGAGATATGGAAAAGACTATTTCTTCAAGTTCGTCTCTTAGAATTTTGTTTGATAATTATGGGAATGTTTTTTTAGATGAAGGAGAGAAAGGGGATAGTGGAGATATTAATCCTCTTGATTATCAAAAACGCCCTCTCTTAAAAAAGACATTAGAGATAAAATTGTGTCAAGATAGTGCGTGTAATAAATGCATAGGAGTTTTTATTACTCCTGGGGCGTATGTTTATGAAGGTAAGTGCAAATAATGTTATTTTAATGTAGGGGAGTTATAATTTTGATGCAAAAGCTTTTTCATTTTTTCTCCTTTTTTCCTTTTTAAAGGCTTCTTATGAGATATAGATTCATTTTTAATGGTATTGTTCAAGGGGTTGGATTTAGACCTACTATTTATAAAATTGCTATTTCTCTTAATTTACGAGGATTTGTTTTAAATAGTTCAGATGGAGTAGTTGTTGAGATAGAAGGTAAGAGGAAAGATGATTTTTTAGACTTACTTTATAAAAATTTACCTCCCCTAGCAAAAATTGATTCTATCAAAAAGGAGACTTTACCCATAGTAGGTTATAAAGAGTTTAAAATTCTTTCTTCAAAAGAGACTAAAAAAACTACTTTTATCTCTCCTGATAAATCAATTTGCAAAGAATGTATAGAGGAGATGTTTGATAAAAGTAATCGGCGTTATTTATATCCTTTTATAAATTGCACAAATTGTGGTCCAAGATATACAATTATTGAAAATATCCCTTATGATAGAAAAAATACTTCAATGAAAAAGTTTAAAATGTGTAATAGGTGTTATCAAGAGTATACAAATCCTCTTGATAGAAGGTATCACGCTGAGCCTATTAGTTGTTTTGAGTGTGGTCCAAAGCTTAGGGTTTTTGGGAATGGGCTTATAGAATTTAATAGTGAAATTGAAAAGATAAAATTTATTGCAAATAAGTTAAAAGAGGGTAAAATTGTTGCATTAAAGGGGCTTGGGGGATTTCATTTGATGTGTGATGGGACAAATGAAGAAGTCGTAAAAGAACTTAGAATAAGAAAAAAAAGAGCAAAGCCTTTTGCTTTGATGTTTAAAAATTTAGAGAGTATAAAAAAATATTGTTTTTTAACTAAAAAAGAAGAGGAGCTTATAACTTCTTATGAAAAACCAATTGTTTTAGTAAAGCAAAAAAAAACTTTAAAATTTATAGCCGATGGGATTGATAGATATGGAGTTTTTTTACCTTATACTCCTTTGCATTTGCTTTTGTTTGAATTTATTGATTTTCCATTAGTAGCTACAAGTGCAAATGTTTCTGGTGAGCCTATTATTAAAGATGTAAAAGAGCTTTTTGAAAAGTTAAATGGAGTATTTGATTTTGTTTTAGATAATGATAGAGATATTGTTAATAGTTGCGATGATAGTGTAGTTGAAGTAGCTTTGGATAAGTTAGTTACGATAAGAAGTGCAAGGGGATATGCTCCATTTAGTATCAAAACTTCTTCAAAAAAAAATATTTTAGGAGTTGGAGCAAATCAAAAAAGCACAATTTCTATTGGATTTGAGGGAGGAGTGATTTTATCACCTCATATTGGAGATTTAGAGACAATTGATAGTGTGGAGTATTTTAAAAATACAATCAAAACCTTTAAAAGGTTGTATGAATTTGAAGAGGATGTAATTATCTGTGATAAGCACCCTTTTTATGAATCTACAAAGTGGGCTTTATCTCAAAATAAAGAGGTTATAAAAATCCAGCACCACTTTGCCCATGCCCTTAGTGTGATGTTTGAACATAATTTAAAAGGGGAGTTTTTGGCTTTTATTTTTGATGGGACAGGGTATGGGGATGATGGAAGTATTTGGGGAGGGGAGGTTTTTTGGGTAAATAGAAGTTCTTATAAAAGGCTTCATTACATAAAACCTTTTAAACTTATAGGTGGAGAGAAAGGAATTAAAAATCCAGCAAATTTAGCTGTTAGTTTGATTGATGAGAGTTTGGCAAAAAATTATCCAAATTATAAACTTGTAAAGAGTTTAAAAAACGCTCCTTTTCCTCTGACTTCGTCAATGGGGAGGGTTTTTGATGTGGTTGCTTTTTTAGGGGGAATGATTGAAAGAAACGAGTATGAGGGTTACAGCGGGCTTAGGATTGAGAAATTTTATAATGAAAAAATAAAAGAGTTTATAGATTTAAAAGTAGATAAAGAGATTGATTTTAGTGAGGTTTTTAATTTTGCTACAAGATATAAAGGCGAATTTGAGTTAGTCAGTTCAGTTTTTATAAATACAATAGAAGATATGATGATAAAAATTTCAAAAATGTATAATTTACCGGTAATTGTTGGCGGGGGTGTTTTTCAAAACAGAACTCTTTTGAGTAAAGTTATTAAATCCCTAAATCCATACTTTAATCAAAAAATTCCTTTAAATGATGGGGGAATTAGTGTTGGACAGGTTGCTTATGGAGTGTGGAATTTATGATATAATTTTTAAAAAAGGGGTGTAAATGAGGTTTTTAGTAATTATTTTTTTAGTAGTTTTTTCATTTGCTAAAAAAGATTTAACAATAGCAAGTGGGGGCAAAGGGGGGAATTATTATCAGGTAGCTGAGGATATTGTTAATTTTTGTGGAAGAGAGATTAAAAATAAATTTGGATATAATCTTATAAATGTGCCAACGAGCGGGTCGGTTGAGAATTTAAATGGACTGCTTAGGAAAAAATACTCAATCGGGTTTGTGCAGCAGGATGTTTATGCCTTTTTTAAAAAAAGGGACCAGCTAAATGAGATTGAAAATAAAACCCAAAAACTTTTTTACCTCTATCCAGAGTATCTTCATATCTTAATTCCGATTGGCTGGAAGCCAAAATCAAACGGATTTTTATCTTTGTTTGAAAATATTTTTAATAAAAACAAAACAATCTCAATCTACTCTCTTAAAAATCAAGTAGTATATGCAAAAGGGGGAGCGATTATCTCAGCTCAGGCACTTTCTTATTTTCTTGGGCTTAATTTAAAAGTTGTGGATGCAAGCAAAGCAAAAGTAAACGGACCTTTTATTTTTGTAACAGGAAGCGGGGATAGCAGAATTCAGGCGATGTTAAATAGTGGCAAATGGATGCTTTTATCATTTAATGGGGCTGAACTTGCAAATAAGGCAATGTTTTATAAACCAGCAAAAGTTACTTATATTGTAAATGGAAAAGCAGTTAGTGCAAATACTGTAAGCATTATGAGCGTGGCTTATTCAAGAAAATATAGAAGCAAAAAGAGAAAAGAGGCTTTAAAAGCTTTAAAAGAGTGTATTAGGTCAAATATTGATGATTTAATTGATGATGGGGTGAGTGATAAGTGGACTATTATTCAAAAAGTAAACGGCTGGGGAGATGAAGATGAGTAAGTCTACAAAAATAATGATAGCGATTTTAGTGGTTGTAGGGTTTATTACAATAGGGGTAATTGCCCTTTCTTTGATTGAGTCAAGTTCAAATTCAGTGCCAGCTGAGGTAAACTCAGCCTCGGCACCGTTTTAAAGGAGATATTATGCAAGATGTGGTAGTGCCAGAAATTATAAAAAATGTAAAAGAGAATTCTCTTAGTAAAATTGAAAAAGAGTATCAGGAAAAGATTGAAGAGCTTAAAAAGCCATCAACAACTAAGAGGTATATTGTTTTTATAGGGCTTGTTATTGGACTTTTGTTTTTGGCTTCTTTGGTGGCAAATCAGATAATTACAGGCTCAATTGCATTAATTGTTGGGTTTGTAGCGGTTGTTTTAACGATTTACGGTATAAAGATGCTTAAAAATTTAGACCCAGTGATTGAGAGAAAACTCAAAAATCAGCAGATGAAGATGTTGATTGAAGAGGCACAAAAAAGGACAATTGAAACAATTTCAAATTATGTTTTAGCGTTAGAAGAGTATAATAACTATGTAAAAAAGCTTAGGAATAAAGTGGATGCTTTGATTACAAAGTATGAAGATAAGCTAAGAAATACAAAAGATGATTATTTAAAAAAAGAGTATGAAAATCTCTTAAATAAACTAACAAAAGCAAAAGAGGCTATTGAGGTTATTGAAAGAAATTCGGCAAAGAAGAAAGAGGAGTTTGAAAAAAGGCTTAAAATTGCAAGGGAGAAGTATGAATTTACAAAAGAGACAAAAGATATTGTAAATTTCCTTGAAAAGTATGCTAACTCTTCCCTTGATAAAATGCTTGTAGATACTTCTCTTTCTACTCTTGATAAAGAGTTTAATGAAATTACCGCTTCAATTGAGAATCTTGCAAGCGATTTAGGAGATGTTGATTAATCTTTTAAGAGGGAGTTTGAAGTTGTTAAATCTAAATTCGGTTTCTTTTAAATAATAAAAAAACTTCTTATCCCTTACCCCTTTAAACTTTTTGATAAACTCTTCAAAGTAGTCCCAGAATTGATAAATTAACGCTTGGTTTTGAAATTTTATAATTTTATTCTGTCTTAACATAGATTTAATTTCATCGGGGGAGAGGTTTTTGTAGTGTTTTAAGGATGTGAGGAGTATATTGTAAATTTTGCCATAGTTAATTGTTAAGAAATTTTGGGCTGTGTAGATTGAATTTTTATCTTTTTTTAGGGTTTTTGCTTACTAGTCGTCATTTTTTAAAATATCCTTTCTAAATTAATGGATTTACGGGGATTTGAAGTCATGACAGATACAAAAAAATCAAATACGATTTTTATTTTTTTTTGCATTATAGATAAAATTGAAAAACAATGAGCTTTAAAACTCTAATCCGTACATAAAATAACTTTTTTCCTATATGAGAATTGGTATAATTTCCTTATCTCCTACATCTACCATTTTGGGATTGTGTTTTTCGTTTGTGTGGGTTAAGTTCATAGTTTATCCTTGAATAAGCCTTTTTGATATTATAGTAATTTTTTTAAATTAAAATGCAAAACACTCCAAAGGATTGAGCCTACAATAAATCCTGCGATGGGGGAAATTTTATAAGGTTTAAAACTACCATTGTGATTAAAAATGAAATTATGAGGGCTACTATATCTTTCAAATCAGTCCTATTACCATTTTTATTGCGATTATATATAAAAGTATTCCGATTATTTTTTTGATGTGGTGCTGTTCGAGTTTAAAATGCATAAAATAGTTCCCGATATATCCTCCGGCTATTGCCCCGAGTGTCGCAACTCCTAATACTATCCAGTCTATTTTTACAAAGCTCATATACGTTAAAAACGCCGCAAACGTTGAAAAAGGAATTACAAAACTAAGAGTAACAGCCAGTTTTTTAGCATCAAATCCCAAAAGAATCAATACCGGCATAAGTAAAGCACCTCCTCCAATTCCAAGAAGTCCGCTTATAAAACCTACAACTGCTCCTATTAATACCATAATCCATGGTTTTGTGAAATGAAATTTTTGCTCTTTTTTGCCAAAAAGAATCATACTTGCACTAAAAAATAAAAACAGGGCAAAAAGCCATTTTACTTCATGAACGGGTACATGTTTTGAATACATGGCCCCCACAGGTGCGAAAGCAGCAAGTGATATGGCAAGCGGCAGGGCAAATTTAATATCCAAAACTTTTCTTTTAATATTCATAATTGTAGCCGTTACGGTTGTGGTTGTATTAACAAAAAGTCCGATTGCTTTTGCAAAGTTAAAATCAATCCCCATCCAGTGCAATACCGGAATCAAAGCAACGGCGCTTCCCACGCCTCCAAGAGCGAAAAATGCACTTAAAACGGTTGAAACTATAAAAATTTCAAAATAAAACATTTTTCTTCCTTTATGTAAAATAAAAAAAGAGAAGATTAATCTTCTAAAAATTTTTTTGCGTTTGCCGTTTTTAATGTTTTCATAAGCTCGATTAAACCTTCTTCAAGATATGTGGCGTTAAATCCTTTTTCTCTTAAAAATGCAGCTGCAAACGGTGAACGGGTGCTTCCCGGACATGCCGCTACAATCAGTTTGTCTTTTGGAAGTTTGTCAAGGTTTGATTCAATTTCATCTGGTGCTAGTTCTATTGCGAATTTAACTCCCCACACTTTTTTTTCAAACGGCATTCTTATATCAAGTAATACCGCTTTTTTTTTCTTTGTAAAGTTTTAGAAATTCTTCAATGTTTGTTTTTAACTCTTTGCTTCCTGTCGGTGTTGCGTATTTAATCATTTTTGCTCCTTTATTTTTTTATTGTCCGGATCAGTTGAATAAGCAAGCATTGGAACGTATATTAACGTCAAAAGCGTTCCAATCAACAAACCTCCCACTGCAACATTTGCAAGCGGTGATAATCTTTCAAGTCCCACCGCCTGTTCAAGAGCGATAGGAATCATTCCCGCAATTGTACCAAAAGCAGTCATCATAACGGGTCTGAATCTGACTTTAACACTCTCAATTGCGGATTCAAACGGAGATTTGCCTTCTTTTTTATATTCTTTATAAAAATCTATTAACAATACCGCATTTTTAATAATAATACCAAACAGTAACAATAATCCCACCATGCTAGGCATACACGAAGGCTTATGAGCTATTAACAAAGCCCAACTAGCTCCAATCATTGAAAGAGGTAAAACAAGTATCATAACAAGTGAAAGTCTTAAAGACTGATATACCACCATTAAGGTCATAATTAAAATAATTACACCGATTGCGATGGCTTTTATAAGTCTTTTAAACGAGTCTTTCATCTCTTTTATGTCACCTTCATGATGATAGTTTGTAATTCCGTGTGCGTGTAAAATTTTATCGGCATCTTCTGTGATTTTGCTTATTGGTCTTTTCTCTCTGTAACCCTGAGCGTCAATAGCATATTTTAAATCAAACCTTTCGATTTTGTTGTATGTAAAATGAGTTTTGATTTTAGCAATTTGGCTTAAAGGAATAACGCCGTTTTTTGTATCAATTGGCAAAAATTTGAGAACATGTAAATTTTTACCGAAATCTCCGCTAAATCTTACTCTTACGAATTGAACGTTCATAGAACTTAATTTACTGGATATGGAAACCGGCTGGTCTTTGAGTGCAATTTGATAGATTATGGCACCCGGGGTTAGTCCGTAACTTAGGGCTTTATTTTTATCTATTTCAATAACCGCTTCTTTGAAATCTTTATCCCAGCTTATCTGGGTGGTGGTAATTCCTTTTATGTTTTTGATTAACTCTTCCGCTTTATGTGCGAGTTTCGGAAGAGATTTATAATCATCGCTTCTAAACTGAATATCAAGCGGTGCCGAAATCGTTGAAAGTGCGGTTGCACCGAAATCAAATACATTGAAATATTTAATTCCTTCTATTTTGGCAAGCTGTTTTCTAATTTCTCTTTCAAGCTCCCAGATTGTTTTGTTTCTGTGAAATCTGTCAACCGCAATAATGGTCATCATTACGCTGTTTCCGCTTCCTTTGCCTCCGATTGAAAGTACGCCTTTTTCGGTACCTATGGCAACGGAGCTTTTTTCAAGCCACGGCTGTTTGTTCAGCCAGTTAAAGAAAGGTTTAAGCCTCTTTTCGCTCTCGTTTGCGTTTAGATTGCTTGAAAATTCAACTTTTGCTTTTATAATCCCCGTATCCATAGGAGGCATAACGTCTTTTCCGATAAGCGGCATAATGTTTTTAAGACTTAACATTAATACGATTATTGCTCCTAAAATTAAAGCAAATCTTCTTAATGTATAGAATTTACCGTTTGACCATTTAATAACGCTTATATATGGGGTTATGAGTTTGCCTATTGTGTTTTGATACAGTTTTTCAAAAAATTTTTCAAATTTTGTTTTGGAATATCCGTTTTTGTATAGGTAATTTGAAAGCACCGGAATAAATGTAATTGATAAAAACCAGCT
>JAMOSZ010000100.1 GCA_027062625.1 Nautiliaceae bacterium | reverse complement strand
ATGCAACGATTAGAGCGGAAATCAGCAGATTAAAAAAATTTTTAAAAGAAGATTTAATTACAAACATTAGAGGCGTAGGATATATGATAAAATAATTTTGTTACTTTTTTACACACATTATTTTTTTATTAATATAAATTGTTACATTTTTCTCCAAGTGCTACGTTTATGCTACGAATTTCTTTTAATATTCTCTTGAAAAACACTAAAAGGAGACTAATATGGAACAAACAAAATTAGGTAATCCAGCTGCTGTAGGTTTGGGGGGATTTGCAATGACAACATTTTTATTACAGTGCCACAATCTAGGCTGGATAGATGTAGGCCCTGTATTATGGTTAGGACTTTTTTACGGTGGTTTAGCACAGTTTATTGCAGGGTTTTTAGAATTTAAAGTGGGAAACAATTTCGGATTCAGTGCCTTTGTATCTTACGGAGCTTTTTGGATGGCGCTTGTTTTATACCTAATCTTCGGAACAAGTGATGAAATAGTAAAAACCTATCCCGTATTAAAACTGACAGGTTCAGGTGTTGCTTATTTCCTATTGGCATGGACAATTTACACAGGAATTTTATTTATAGGTTCTATGAAACAAAACGGGGCATTGGCGTTTGTATTTTTAACATTGTTTTTAGGCTTTTTAGGTTTAACCGTAAAAGAATTTACCGGAAGTGCGTTAATCGGAACATTAGCCGCTTGGGATTTAATGATTTGTGCTTTTGCGGCATGGTATTTAATGGCACACGTAATATTAGCAGATCTTGGTATTAATTTACCAGTAGGAAAACCTTGGAAATAATTTATAAACAAACATCTCATTAACGAGATGTTTGTTTTCTTCATTAATCTTCTTAACATTGTCTTTTTTCGAAATTTTTTGATTTTTCTCCACTTGCTACATTTACGCTACACTTATTTGTTAGTATTCGCAAAATCAGATAAGGGGCAAAAAATGATTATGGAAGCCATAAAATATATGATACTCGGTATGAGTGTCGTATTTGCGTTTTTGTATCTTTTAACGATAATTTTGGATT
>JAMOSZ010000099.1 GCA_027062625.1 Nautiliaceae bacterium | reverse complement strand
ACTTGGTAGTTGATGCCTACCCGAAGAGAAAGTTCCCCGTAGTTCTAACCTACGTTAGCACGAGGGCAGAGTTCACCCCTAAGGAGGTTCAAACCAAGGAGGAGAGGGTAAAACAGGTGTTTAAAGTCAAGCTGAGGCTGATTGAGAACCCTAAGTTCGTCTTAAAGCCGGGAATGCCTGCAGACTGTTATCTGGAAGTTAAGGAATGAGAGTAGTTGAAGGTAAAGGGTTAACTGTAACTTACAGGAGAGGAAAGGTTATTGCAGTAAAGGGACTTGACTTTAAGGTTGATAAGGGGGAGGTCTACATTCTCATCGGACCTGATGGGGCCGGAAAGTCTTCGGTTCTCAAGTCTACGGCAGGAGTTATAAAGTACGACGGAGGAAGTTTAAGGGTATTTGGAAAGGACCCAAACAGGGAAAGGGAATTTCAAAAGGTAAGGGAGAAAATCTCTTTCATGCCTCAGGGATTGGGACACAACCTCTATAAGAGGCTCTCAGTTAAAGAGAACCTTGAGTTCTTTGCAGACCTTTACGGAGTTAGTGAAAGGGAAAAGAGGGAGAGGATGGAGCTCCTTCTCAAAGTAACCGGCCTTTACCCCTTTATGGACAGGCAGGCAGGGAAACTATCAGGCGGAATGATGCAGAAACTCGGGATATGCTGTGCCCTCATTCACAAACCTGAGCTTTTAATACTTGATGAGCCGACAACCGGAGTTGACCCCGTCTCAAGGAGGGAAATCTGGAAGTTAATCTACGACTTTGTAAAGGAGGGGGTAACCGTAATGGTTGCAACCTCCTACCTTGACGAGGCTGAGAGGGGGAGCTCCATCTTGCTCATGAAGGGAGGAGAGGCCCTATCTCAGGGCGAGCCGGAGGAGGTTGCAAGGACAAAGGGAAGGGTATTTGTAATTGAAGGAGAGGACTACAGAAAGGCTTACGAGAAGCTGTGGGAAATAACAAACACAGTTAGACTGAAGGGGAAAAAGGTAAGGGTTGTCTGTAAAGGTGAAAGGATAAGGGAAGTATTAAAAGGCCT
>JAMOSZ010000098.1 GCA_027062625.1 Nautiliaceae bacterium | reverse complement strand
TATGAAATATTATGAAGTTAAAATTTCAACCTCTTTAAAAGCTCCGATACACTTTCAAAAATCTCCCGAAGCTATTGGTAAATTAATTTCAACTGCTTTGATTAATGGTGGTTATAAAGAACATAATCAAAAAAGACCAAAACCTTATGTATTTTCAAATTTAGGCAAAGCGGATGAAAAGGGATATTTTAAAGATGGGGAGATTGTTTTTAGAAGTTTTGATGAGAATTTGGCAAAAATGGTAAGTAAAGAGCTTTTGTTTTATGAAGATAATATTTTTAAAGTTAATTCAATTGCTTTTAAAGAGGTGCCTTATAGGTTTATTGAGGCGATTGTGAGTGTTAATCCTGTGTTTGTGAAGGTGAAAAATACTAATAAGTTTTGGACTTTAATAGAGGGTGATATTAATACTCTTTTAAAAGCGTTGCAAAGCAATTTATTGAGAAAATATGAGCAGAGTTTTAATGAAAAATTAAATCCAACTAATAATTTTATTGAATATTTGCAAATTAAAAATAACACTCCTCAAACTTTTATTTATAAAGGAGGCAAACTTTTTGGAAATAAACTCTATTTTGTGCCAAGGAGTGATGAAGTCTCTCAAAAGCTTGCGTTTAGTGCGTTAGCGTGTGGACTTGGGCATATGAATTCAAGCGTAGGGGGAGGATTTTGTAAAAAAGTAAGACCGACACATTTTGACTAGAATTTCTGATATACTTCTAAAAAGGAGAGAGGATGAGGAAAGTTTATAAGAGTTTTGAGGTTGCCGGGATTGAGTATTATGAGGCATTGTTTGCTATTGAAGAGATGAAAGTAGGGGATGAGCTGATTTTAAAAAGAGAGTATAATAATATTTATGATGAGAATGCGGTTGAAGTTTATTATAAGGATATTAAACTTGGTTACATTCCAAGAAGTGCAAATTATTCTATTGCAAGGATAATGGATGCTGGGTGGGATATTTTTGAAGCATATATTCAGGCACTTGATAAAAACAACCTAAAAATTAAAGCAGCTGTCTTTTTGGAGGAGAGATGATT
>JAMOSZ010000097.1 GCA_027062625.1 Nautiliaceae bacterium | reverse complement strand
ACCATAGGGAGAGGGAGAACTTTACTCCCAGGGCCATAGGTAAGGGCTTAAAGACAAAGGTCAACGCAAACATAGGAACCAGTGGAGATATTGAGAACATTGAGCTTGAACTTGAGAAGTTAAGGGTCGCGGTTAAGTACGGTGCAGATGCTGTAATGGACCTATCAACCGGAAAGTTCATAGACAAGACCAGGAAGGCCATAGTTGAGAACTCTCCTGTTATGGTCGGAACGGTTCCAATCTACCAGGCTGCAAAGGAGGCTGCTGAGAGGCACGGCTTTATAGGAAAGATGACCGTTGATGAGCTCTTTGATGTTATTGAGAAGCACTGCCGTGACGGAGTTGACTTCATAACTGTTCACTGTGGAGTTACGCTAAGTGCCTTAGAGAGGTTGAGGAGAGAAGGAAGGATAATGAATATAGTTTCAAGGGGTGGAGCTCTAATTGCCGAGTGGATGGTTTACAACGAGAGGGAGAACCCTCTCTACGAACACTACGACCGCCTCCTTGAAATTGCAAAGAAGTACGATGTTACCCTATCATTGGGAGACGGTATGAGGCCCGGCTGTATTGCCGACGCAACCGATAGGTGCCAGATTGAAGAGCTCATCATCCTCGGAGAGCTCGTTGATAGGGCAAGGGAGGCAGACGTTCAGGCTATGGTTGAAGGGCCAGGCCACGTTCCCCTTGACCAGATTGAGGCTAACATAACTCTACAGAAGAGGCTCTGCCACGGAGCTCCCTTCTACGTCTTAGGCCCGATAGTCACAGACGTAGCCCCAGGCTACGACCACATAACGGGGGCAATAGGCGGAGCAATCGCAGCAAGGGCAGGAGCAGACTTTTTATGTTACCTAACTCCTGCAGAGCACCTTGCACTTCCAGACGTTGAGGACGTAAAGGTAGGCGTCATCGCAGCAAGAATCGCCGGTCACGCTGCAGATATAGTTAAGGGAGTTCCTGGAGCCCTTGAGTGGGATATTGAAATGGCAAAGGCAAGGGAGGCTCTTGACTGGGAAAGGCAGTTTGAGCTTGCAATAG
>JAMOSZ010000096.1 GCA_027062625.1 Nautiliaceae bacterium | reverse complement strand
TATAAGTTTTTGTTATAATAAACAAAAAGGAGGGGAAAATGAAAAAAACAAAACTTCTAAAAACAATTCCACTTGCAAACACAAAAGAAGGGATAATTACAATCTCTCATATTGAAGAGCCATACGGAGAAAACTCAAAACCTGTTGTGAGTATTGGAATTTCTCTTGATGGAGAAGAAACAAAACCTGATTGGAAAGCTCATATTCCGTATGAAAATATAGATGATGTAATTGCAGCACTAAAAGAAGCAAAAGAGAAGTTTGGCAAATAGCCTACTTCTTTTTTATTTTTGCAAAGAAAAACCCACTATAAGCATCTTTTGGTAAAATTCTAACACATTTTTTAACTTCAGGATTATACTCTTTATCATCCCATTTAGTAATACCCTCTTGAACATTATCAATAGGAAGCTTTATTTCAACAACCTCAGCATTATCGTATCTGTTTAAAAGAAAATCTATCACCTCTTCATTCTCCTCAGGAGAAAAAGTACAAGTTGCATATATCATCTCTCCACCAGGCTTTAAACTCTCAAATGCTGAAATAATCAAATCTTTTTGAAGCTTTGAAAATCTTTTTACCCTTTTTAAGTTCCACCAGGTAATCCCCTCCTTTAAATCAATATGAGCCTCACTACTACAAGGTGCGTCTAAAAACACTTTATCAAACATCTCCCCCGTTGCTTTATATACAAAACGCCCGTCTTTATTGTATGTTTGAATGTTTTTTGCTCCGTGTTCTTTAAAGTTTCTTTTCATCCTAAAAAATCTTTTTTTATCCGGCTCAACTGCACTAACTTTTTTTGCCTTTTCACTAAAAATCAAACTCTTCCCACCAGGAGCTGCCGCAAGGTCTAAAACCCAGTCATCTTCATCAATATCAAGAGCGTCTGCTGCAATGATTGATGAGAGATTTTGAATATAGATTTTATTTGAAGTATAAGGCTTTGACTTTGTAACTTTTTTCCTCTCTTCCATTGGCAGAGTATAAACCCAATCACTCCACTCAACTTTTTTGGGGTTATACCCCTCTTTTTTTAATTC
>JAMOSZ010000095.1 GCA_027062625.1 Nautiliaceae bacterium | reverse complement strand
CCTCGGCTTTAACCGTAGGGATATAAGGCAATAGAAAGTTTGATAGGAAGCTTATCTTTATTAAGAACTTTCTAATGTTTTTGATATAATTTCTTGAAAGGTTGGGGCATCGACCTTTGGCATAGGAAATGTAAGAGGCTATAATAGTCCAATTTCCATTATAAAGCCAGAATCCCTTAATTTATTAATGGGGAGTATGTTAACGAGAGGAAAAAGATGTATGTATTGTATATCAGGAATAGATGTTTATAGCATTTGTGGAATTATGAAAAATGGCAAGTTTATGGGTAATAGAAAAGTTAAAGTTGCTTTAATAGATGGCGCATTATTTGGATATTCTATCTCATTTGTATATGAAAAATATAATAATCCAAATGAAATTAGGTATGCAATGAGAGAAGCTCATTTAAGAGCAGTTAAAGTATGGAATAGTCATTATTCTTCAAAAACTAAATCAAGTTATTCACCTTCTAGTTCAAACATTACAATTAAAAACTGTTCAAATAATAAGTGTTATATTTATTCATACGGAAATTATGATGGTTTGGTAACATGGTTTTATGAAAATGGTCATTATAGATTATTTTTAACAAATAGAAGTGGATGGGGAATTTATTATCCAGACGATAAAGAATTAAATACTGGAAAATGTGGAAAAATAGAAGCAAAAAATTTGGATGATGCTATTAGTAAATTTGTAAAATGTTATTATATTAGGTAATTATTAATGAGATATTTTTTACTTTTACTTCCCATTTTCCTTTTTGCATTTTTACAAAAAACTACTCTTCCTCTTGAAGAAAAAAAGCTAAATTACAGCATTGTAAAAGTTTATGGAAATTTAAAAGAAAAAACGACATATTTGGATATTAATGTATTTTCTTTGGAAGATAGAATTTATTATAAATTACTTGGAGATTATTTGGCATATAGTTATTGCAAAGCTCAAAAAGAAGAAAATCCTTTTTTTGATGATGTTAATTTAAGAGTAGAATTTCATTTTTATTATGATGGATTAAAGGTATTTAATAAGTTTTTTTCTTTT
>JAMOSZ010000094.1 GCA_027062625.1 Nautiliaceae bacterium | reverse complement strand
AATATATGAATCAAAATGCTACAAAAGAGTTGAAGTCCTTATTAGGAAATGAATATTTTGAAAATCCAAAGCCAGTAAATTATATAAAAAAACTTATAAAATATTCAACTTCAAAATCCGACCTAATCCTTGACTTCTTCGCAGGTTCCGGCACTACAGGTAATGCAGTAATGCAGCTTAATGCAGAGGATGGGGGAAGTAGAAAATTTATTTTAGTTCAGCTTCCAGAACCAATTGACCCTAAAAAAAGCAAAACAGCATACGACTTTGTTAAAAACGAATTAAAAAAAGAAAATCCAACTATTTTTGATATTACAAAAGAAAGACTCATAAGAGCGGCTAAAAAGATACAAAAAGAGCATAAAGACAAAGAGTGGATAGATAAACTTGATTTAAGTTTTAAAGAGTTTGAGACTACCCCGATGCCTGATGAGAATTTAAAAGATATAGAAGAGCTTGAAGAAGTGGATTTATTTAAAGAAATTAGTGATAAAAATGCCCTTCTTACTACTTGGAAAGTTTTTGATGGGATAAAGCTTCATAAAAATTTAAAAGAGATGGATTTTAACGGATATAAGGGGTATTATTTAGAAAATAAGCTTTATTTGGTAGATAGTGGATTTAGTCTTGATAACTTAGCGGCAATTTTAGAGAGAATTGATAAAGATAATAACTTTTTGCCTTCAAAAATTGTAATTAACGGGTATGTTTTTGACAGCAAAACTCAAAGAGAAATTTATGAAAGTATTAATAACTATAATAAAAAAGATTTAGATAAAATTGAGCTTATAGTGAGGTATTAAAATGAAGTTTGTATTTGAGAGAAATTTGCCTCATCAAACAAGGGCGGTTGAATCAATTGTGGAAGTGTTTAAAGATTTGAATATAAGGGATGAGAAAAGTTATTTGAAAGATTATGTAAATCCTACTATTGATATAAATTCATTGACTTATCTAAAAAATATTGAAAATTTAATGTACAAAAACGAAATAAAATTAAAGCCTATAAAAAGCAATATAGTTGATATTATGATGGAAACCGGAACCGGTAAAACA
>JAMOSZ010000093.1 GCA_027062625.1 Nautiliaceae bacterium | reverse complement strand
CTTTTACCCTCAATTTCTTCATATTTATAAGGTTTAAATACACTAAAATCAATCTCTTTTTTATTAAAATCTTTTCTTAAAGGGTAAATATGCTTTGGAAATCTCTCATGTTTTACAAGAGGTCTTTTATCAAAAGCCCCCTCAAATTCTATTCCAAATTCATCTCTTATTTTCCTCTCCATCCATATGGCTGCCGGGTATTTAGGCATAATGGATTTTACAGTGGGATTTTGTTTATCAATTTTTTGACGGTGTATTTGGTTGTCAAAAACATCTATAATTTCAAAATGTTCTTGGTTATCAAGTGCAAATCTGGCTATCAGTCTCATTTCATAATTCCTTCTATAAATTCAAAACTTTGAGGCAGTAAAAGTAGTGCGGTTGAAATAAAAAGAATAAAAATGGCAACTATTTCGCTTTTATAAACTTTTTTTTCTTTTTTATTTTCTGCGTATAACATATCCTGGTAGATATGAACGAATTTATAAAAAATAATGCTTAGCAGTAAAAGCAGTGTTAAAACGGCTCCAATCGTTAAAAAGAAATAATTTGAATCTTTTGCCACATCAATCATTGATTTAAATCCGTATATTTCACTAAAAAACATAGGACTTGGAGGAAGGGAAATAACTCCTAAAAACATTGCCGCTATCATAAAAGCTACAAATTTATTTAGGTTTTTAAGCACACCTTTAAAGAGATATTTTTTGTTTTGTTCTAAAATTGATGAGCTAAGAAATAGTGCTGGTTTCATAAAAGCGTGTGCTGCAAAATGAAGTAATGCGGCAAAATATCCACCACTTATCCAAAAAAGAGCAATAAGCCCCATATGTTCAATGCCTGAGAGTGAAAAAAGTCTTACAAAATCTTTTGCCCTGTAAATAAGAAAACTTACAAAAAATAGGGTTATTAAAATATATGCATAGCCAATACCGATGAGATGGGAATAGTTTATATGTTTTTCAATTTCAGCAAATCTAAAAAAACCTATCATTATTGCACTTTCAAGTATTCCGCTAAACAAAGCCCCGACTTGATATATTGAAGCTCTTTCAATATCTGCAAGCCATAAGTTCATAGG
>JAMOSZ010000092.1 GCA_027062625.1 Nautiliaceae bacterium | reverse complement strand
ACCAAAAAATATAGTTGAAGAGATTATTGCCATTAAGGTTCTGTTTATTTTAAAATAGCTGAGTATAAAAACTAAAATTGGGGGTATAAAAAGAAATTCCATCTATTCTCCTTGATATTTAAGAAGTAAGTTTAAGATTAAAATAAACATCATTAAATCAAAAAATATGCCAAGTTCAATTAAAAAAGGCATTCCCTCTGTTGAGACTGTTCCTAGTAAAAACAGGGCATTTTCTATAAATAAAAATCCTATTATTTTTGCTATCATTTTTTTGTGTTCCATTATCAATAAAAGGGCTAAAAATAGTGAGCTAATAGAGATTGCTACGTAATTTGGATGTGTTTGAAAAGTTTTTAATACAGGAGTGATGAGGTAATAGGTAAATACCAAAATTATGGGAGTAAGCAGTGTTAAATACTGAATTTTTATAGTAGGAGTAATATCCCTTGGGAGTTTAAATTTAAAAGTTATTTTTTTAAGGACAATTGGAATAATTAAAAATTTAATAATTATTGTGATAACTCCCATAATAACAAGTTCGTTTAAATTGTAAATACTTCCTAGAATAATTCCAATTAGTCCTAAAATTAACGAATTAATTCCATACCAAAAATAGAGTCTAAAAAGACGATTTGTAAAAAGAGCGGTTATTAAAGAAGCTATAAAAAAACCTATTAAAACATTTACCATTTTATTCTCCTACTACATAATAAACAAATAGTGATAAAAATCCAAAAATTATCGCAATTCCAAGAAGGTTTGGCACTTTAAAGAGTCTGAGTTTTGCTGTGTTTACTTCAATTAAAGCTACTGCAACTGATACTAAAATAAGTTTAAGAATAAAAACTATAATAGCCAAACACCAGCATAAATTCACTCCAAATGGTAAAAACAAACTCACAAAAAGTGTTGCAAAAATTGTAAATTTTAATGCACTTGCCATTTCTATTAAAGCTAAATCCACTCCACTTGATTCAAGTATCATTGCTTCGTGAACCATTGTAAGTTCAAGGTGGGTTTCTGGATTATCCACTGGTATTCTTCCGTTTTCCGCAATTAAGACAATAAAAAAACTTATTGCCGCTAAAACAAAACTTGCAGCGTGGTTTATGTCAAAATGATTATTAAGGTTTAAAACCGCTTTACTAATTCCTATACTTTGTCCAATAAGTGAAATACTAAAAATTGTTAAAATCATTGCAGGTTCTACAAGTGCTGAAATGAACGCTTCACGGCTGCTTCCTATTCCTCCAAAGGCACTTGCAGAGTCTAGTCCTAAAAGCATTAAGAAAAACGTTGAAAGAGATAAAAGTCCGGTAATTGTAAAAGCGTCAATAAAAGAGATATAAAAACTTTCTTTAAAGATTGGAGGCATTAAAAACACAACCACAATAATTGGAGATAAAATCATAAAAGGAGCAATTTTGCTTATTTGGCTTGATTCTTTTGCATAAATGACCTCTTTTTGTAAAAGTTTCATAAAATCAATATAGGGCTGAAATGGACTAACCGGTTTTTTAAAGAGCAAAAACATCTTTATTGATTTTATAAGCCCAAGTAAAAAGGGAGCTATTAAAAATATAAGAGATATTGTCAAAATATAATTTATCATTTTTTCTCTCCAAAAATGAATTTATAAAAAATTGCCATTACAATTATTTCAAGCAGTACATTCCCCCAATTAATCTCTTTATAAAAGACTCTAAAACTAAACAGAGTAAATATTAAAAGCATAAAAATAAGACTTGAATATCTGTTTCTTTCAAAATGAGAGAGTTTATAAACGTAATAACTTAAATAATTAAGTCCTTTTACCACATTGTCGTATAAGCTTTTTTCAAAAAGAGGTTTTATATGCACCTCATAAAGAGAAGATGAAAATTTTGTTTTATGACCTGCTAAGGTTTGAGTGTGAGTGTGGATTTGCGGACGGTATAGCCACTCAAAAAATCTTCTAATAGGTCCGGCAAAACCGGTTGCAGAATACTGGCTTTTAGGAGTAGTATTGTATCCGCATGCCCATGTGTGATAGATTCTGATTTTTGGATTTAGGTATTTGTAAAATGAGTATATTGCAGATACGACAATAATCAGTCCGGCTAAAATTAAAACCGGTGCAACGGCTCCGTTTGAATTGAGTGAATGCATAACCCAGATATTTTTAAAAAGTTTATTATAAATATCTGCAATTGGCATGGAATGGTTAATAATTTTTATAAAAAAAGGCATAAAAAGCATAAGTGAAATAACTACTCCTGCCATTAAAATCTGACCTGTAAGCATTAATTTGTTTACTTCTTTTGCGTGTTTTGCGTTTTCGCTTCTTGCAAGTCCTAAAAATGTAATACCAAATGCTTTTACAAAACAGGCAATTGCAAGCCCTCCGGTAAGGGCCAGGGCAAAAATTGCAAAAGGAAATGAGAGTTTTAGCACAAGATTATCAATACCGCTTGAACTAAGCATACTTTGAAATATCATCCACTCACTCAAAAACCCGTTTGTAGGAGGGAGAGCTGAGATTGAAATTGCGGCAATTAAAAACATAAAAGCGGTTATTGGCATAAGTTTTATTAGACCTCCGTAATTTTCTATATGTTTTGTGTGAGTGGCATATAAGACGCTTCCTGCACTCATAAAAAGTAAAGATTTAAAGCTCATATGGTTAAATGTATGATAAACAGCCGCAATAAAAGCAAATGCGCTAAGTTCAGGGAGTTTAAGATATGTAAAAATCATACCAACTCCTATACCTATTAAAATAATTCCAATATTTTCTATTGAATGGTTTGCAAGAAGCGCTTTTATGTCGTGGCTTGCTATTGCATATAACACTCCTACAAGAGCTGAAAGAGCTCCGAGTGCTAAAATAATAACTCCCCATTCAATCTGCCAGTTAGGAATAATAAAAAGAAATCTTAAAAACGCATATATTGCAACTTTTAACATAACCCCACTCATTAAAGCGGATACGGGAGATGGGGCTGCTGGGTGGGCGTATGGCAACCACACATGAAGTGGCACAACTCCGGCTTTACTTAAAAAGCCTATGGTTATGAGTAAAAAGAGCAAAGTAGGGTATTTAAAATTAACCGCTAATTCTTTTAAATTTTCAAAATTTGTAAATAAAGAATCTCCCCCAAGCATTAAAAAGAAAAGCAAAATAAATACAAATCCAAAATGAGTCATAAAAAAATAAAACCTTGCAGCTTTTATTGCCTCATCGGTCGGTTCGGTTAAAATAAGCTGCCAGCTTGTAAGACTCATAAGCTCCCAAAAAAATAAAAAAGGAAGTATCTCATTGGATAAAATGACACCTATCATTGAAAATATAAAGGTAAAATAATGGATTAAAAAGTGAGTTTTTCTTTTTATATGAGATAAATACCCCGCCATATAAAAAAGATTTGGAATAACTCCAAGTAAGATTAAAAACAAAAACAACAAAGAGAATGGATTTAAACTAAACATCAATTTAGCCTTTAAGTAAATTTTAAGGAAAGAAAAGCTGATGAAATTTTATCTCTTTTTCCTTATAAAATGCTTAAAAAAAAGTTAGTTTTTGATAAAATGTTACAAAAAGGAACAGATATGGATGTATGCAGGGTAATGAGGGAAGGTGAAATATTAAATGAAGGGCATATTGAATATCCTCTTTTTAATGCTGTGATTTATGGAAGCAGAGTTGAGTGTGCGAAATTTTCAAAAAGACTCAGCTGTGCTATAAAGCATTTGCCTGTGAGAGTTAAATTTTCTTTTGAATATGACACTCTAAAAGCAATAGAAAAAGGAATTGCAAAAGACCCTACATTAGTGCTTGATGGGAAAATTTTTATAGAAGGGCTTGTTCAGTCAGAAGAAATAACAAAAAAATTTGAAAAGCTTTTAAAATTATAAAAGCTGTTTGTAATTTTTATAAAT
>JAMOSZ010000091.1 GCA_027062625.1 Nautiliaceae bacterium | reverse complement strand
TGTGGTTTGTGTTTGGTTGGTTTTGCGAATATTGCAAATATTAAAAACGCAATACCAAGTGTAAGGCTTATAATTCCGAAATCATTCATTATTAGCTCCTTTATTGATTAACATTATACCACCGATTGCCAATGCCAATGCTCCAAGTAATGCAAATCCGTTGATAGTTCCATTTTTCAAAATAGTTGGCAATATTGCAACTGCAAAAACTATTTTTGCCAAATCAAGTCCAAATTTTCCAAGTTCTTTGAGTGTATCAGGTTTCATATTACCCCCTCTTCTTTTAATCTCTTGACATCTCCTATTAAATCCAACCAGAGTTCTTTATTGTTTTTAGATAACTTTTTTAAACATATTCCCTCGCTTATAAGCTCTTGGTAAAGATTACTATTTTGTGCTATTTTAAACCAATCATCGTATATTCTTTCAGCCTCTACCGCATTAAAATCGATTATATCGTCATCTAAAACTGCATATAACAAACCATTTTTATCTAATCCAAGCCAATAATTATTATAATTCTTTTCAGCAATACTTTTCCAACCAAAAAATTTCCCATTTCCGCTATAATTCTTTCTGAGTAAAGCTACAAAAGCTTTACGACTTTTAAAGTAATTTTTTTGCACTCCATTATCGGTTTGTAAATTTTTTGGATTTGGGCGAATAATAAATTTCAAGTGGGTTACTTTTCGTCCTGTCTTTATTTCTTCGTAGTCGAAAATTATATCTGTATGTTTTTCAAGTTCCGATTTTGCTTTCTCTAAAATTCTTAATTTAATACCACTTGAATACTGATAACTTTTTGGTATTTCAAGCATATGTCTAAATTCATTTAAAGATATAGGAGGAACTTCCGCTTTTTTTCCGTATCGATTATATGTCTCAAACCAATCCTTTAAAATTTCATAAAGTCTAATAACATATGAACTTTTAAGCGGTAATATATTCTCAAGGCGGTATTTTAAAAATTTCTTCTGAGCTTCCAAAAGATAAGGTCTTAATTTATTGCTTATTTCAAACTCTACAATTCCCTCACCCTCTTTATATTCGGCACTTGCAACCCAATTAAACATTAAGAAGCTATTATCATCGGGAGTTTTTCCTT
>JAMOSZ010000090.1 GCA_027062625.1 Nautiliaceae bacterium | reverse complement strand
TTTTTTTATTTTTCTTTTTGCTTTACAAATACCATAAGAAGTATAACAAGCACTTTTGCAAATATTATATTCAACTCCCATTGTGGGATAGATTCTTTTACAATCACTAAGACAAACTTCTTTTTTATCAAAACAAGGATGTCTAGACGCACATCCACTTAAAAATAAAACCGTAACTATTAATAAACTCTTTTTCATTCTCTTCCCTCAACTACATAAAAAAAACTTGGAGTTAACTTATTATAATAGGGTTTAATAATTGCTTCTTTGTAAAGTTTTTTATTTTCTATTTTTACTACTTTTCCTACTAACGCACCTTTATAAAATACTTTATCAAGTCCACTCGTTTTTACAATATCACCTACTTTTATTTTTGCAAACTTTTGAATATACTTTATTTTCATCTCCCCACCATAAAATATACCAGGCACTTCCTCCTCTCCAATCATAACCGTATAAGAGACTTTTGGATTTTGATTAAGATAAGCAAGAGAATAATCTCCAAAATTTTTAACAACAATTCCAGCTGCAAAATTATTATACACTAAACCTCTTGGAATAGAAATTTTTTTAGGATACGAAACATAAATTTCTGAAAAATTAGGTAAACTCGCATAAGAAATTGCTTTGACAAAATATAAAGAAGGCAAATTCAAAAATTTAAATTCTTTTAAATTTTTACAAATAGCTTGGACTTCATAACACTTTGCAAGCTTTTGATTTAGAATTTTGTTCTCTTTTTTTAGATATTCAATCTCTTTTTTTACATTAGTGATTAAATTAATTTGAGAAGTTATACTATTAGTCATTGTATTTACTACTTCTCTTATTTTATTACCTACTATAATAAATTCCTTTTTAACTAAATAAATTTGAGAAAAAATAAGGAAAAAAAGAAGAAGCAAAAAGAGGTAAAATTTATTCAAAATAAATTACTCCTCTACATTAGATAACAAATCAATCTGATCAAGCGCCATACCAGTCCCTCTTGCTACTGCTAAAAGAGGCTCCTCTGCTACAAAAACTGGTAAAGAGACAAGGTCACTAAAATATTTATCAATCCCTCTTAATAAAGCTCCCCCACCAGTTAAAACAATTCCATTTTCCACAATATCACCTGCCAAATCCGGAGGGGTTTGTTCTAAGACTTCCTTTAAAGCTTCTCCAAGTTCTTTTATGGGCTCCTTTAAAGCCTCTCTAACATCTTCACTAGTAACTGTAATAGTTTCAAGAAGTCCAGTAATTCTATTTTTACCCTTTACTAACATTTTAAGTTCTTTATCAAGCTGAATAGCAGTTCCAATTTCTATTTTAATTTCCTCAGCAGTCCTCTCTCCAATTACTAAGTTATACTTTTTATTAATGTAATCCACAATTGATTTATCAAACTTATCCCCAGCAGTCCTTATTGACTTACTAACAACAAGTCCTCCAAGAGAAATTACTCCAATCTCAGTAGTACCCCCTCCAATATCAATTACCATACTTCCTTGGGGGTCTTTTACTGGAAGTCCAGCACCAATTGCCGCAGCCATTGGTTCTTCTATCAAAAATACTTCTCTTGCCCCAGCACTCATTGCTGATTCTTTAACTGCTTTTCTTTCTACTTGCGTTAGTCCATAAGGGACACAAATAACAATCCTTGGATGAATAAGAGATTTTCTATTGTGTACTTTTTTAATAAAATATCTTATCATCTCCTCGGTAATATCAAAATCAGCTATTACTCCATTTTTCATAGGTCTTATTGCAATAATATCCTTTGGAGTTTTACCAATCATATCTTTTGCTTCTTTACCAACCGCAAGCACTCTATTTTTATGCTTATCAGCTTTAATAGCCACAACGCTTGGCTCATTTATTACAATGCCTTTACCCTTTACACTAACAAGAGTATTTGCAGTCCCAAGGTCAATAGCCAAGTCATTACTAAAAAATCCAAGTATCTTACTTAGAAACATCACTTCCCTTTATAATAATAGGCTTTGCACCTTTTTCAATTACATCTTTTGTAATAATAATTTTGCTTCCTCTATACTCTGGCAACTCAAACATAATATCTACCATAGCTTCTTCTAAAATTGCTCTAAGCCCTCTTGCTCCCGTTTTTCTCTCAATTGCTTTTTTAGCAATTGCTCTTAAAGCTTCCTCTTCAAATTCAAGCTCAACCCCATCAAGTTTAAAAAGTTCTTTATATTGCTTAATTAAAGCATCTTTTGGCTCAGTCAAAACTCTTATCAAATCTTCTTCACTAAGCTCTTTTAAAGTAGCAATTACTGGAAGTCTTCCTACAAGCTCTGGAATAAGTCCATATTTCACTAAATCTTCTGGCTCTACAAAATCAAGCACCTCATCTTTGCTTAAATTTTTCTTAGTTGAAGCTAAAAAACCTACGCTACTTCCTTCAAGTCTTCTTTTAATAATCTCATCAAGCCCCTCAAATGCACCACCGCAAATAAATAAAATGTTTGAAGTGTCAATTTGGATAAACTCTTGATGAGGATGTTTTCTACCTCCTGTTGGAGGGACGTTCACAATACTCCCTTCTATAATTTTAAGAAGGGCTTGCTGAACTCCTTCCCCACTTACATCTCTGGTAATTGATGGGTTTTCACTTTTTCTTGCAATCTTATCAATCTCATCAATAAACAAAATCCCCATCTCAGCCTTCTTAACATCCCCATCGGCTGCTTGAATAAGTCTTAAAAGGACATTTTCTACATCTTCTCCCACATACCCAGCTTCTGTGAGGCTTGTGGCATCAGCAATTGCAAATGGCACATCAAGAAGTTTTGCAAGAGTCCTTGCAATTTGAGTTTTACCGCTTCCTGTTGGACCTATCATTAAAATATTTGACTTTTGAATTTCTACATCGCTATCTTTGCCAAATAAGATTCTTTTATAATGATTATAAACCGCAACCGCTACAATTTTTTTAGCCTTCTCTTGTCCTATTACATATTGGTCTAAATAAGCTTTTATCTCTTTTGGAGTTAAAAGCTTAAATTCTTTACTTGGCTGATTTTTTTTAACCGCCTTCATAACAATATCATACGCTTGTAAGATACAATTTTTACAAATAAACGCCTTATTGTCTGGCGACGCTAATAAAGGATTATCTTCACTCTCTACACTTCCACAAAAACTACATCTCTCTATCATAAGGAATTCCCCTTTTTGAATTGATTATAAATTCAGCCAAATGTCTAACATATGGATTTTGAGAATTTAAAAGCTCTTTTGCCACTTCTTTTATCGGTCTTTTTGATAAAAAAAGCTCTTTATATGCCTTTTTTAACTCATCAATAATCTTTCTATCACTAAATCTTCTTCTAAGCCCTGTTAAATTAAGTCCTCTAACTTTTGCTCTGTTACCTTCTGCTAAGCAATAAGGAGGAATATCTTGACTAACAGCACTTGCACCTGCAACCATTGCACTCTCACCAATCTTTACAAACTGATGAATTGGCGTCATCCCTCCAATTACCACATAATCTTCAAGCTCAACATGACCTGCCAAGGTTGCTGCGTTTGCTAAGATACAATTATTACCAATTTTTACATCGTGTGCAACATGTACATATCCCATCAGTAAATTATCATCACCAATTTTTGTAACTCCTCCGCCTCCAAGAGTCCCTGGATTTATAAGAGTAAATTCACGAATTTTATTATTATTACCTATAATAAGCTTAGTTTTTTCCCCTTTATATTTTAAATCTTGCGGCTCGCTTCCAAGGACTGCGTGAGAATAGATGTGATTGTTATTCCCAATTATTGTATATCCAGTAATTATGGCATAAGGCTCTATTATGCAATTATCTCCAATTACAACATCCTCTCCAATAATCACCCCTTCTCCAATCTTACAATTTTTGCCAATTTTCCCTTTTACAATAGCACTCATTACTTATCCACTATCATAGCTTTTAGCTCAGCTTCTGCCACAAGCTCCCCATCAACATAAGCTTCACCTTTTAAATGCCA
>JAMOSZ010000089.1 GCA_027062625.1 Nautiliaceae bacterium | reverse complement strand
TAAAAACGGCTGGAATTGGAGCTATCGCAACTAGTGCTTTTACTACACATCTTTATGCAAAAACAAGAAAAACTCTAAAAGTTTGTCTCTCTTGGCCAAAGACTCTTCCTATTATGGGTGAGGGGATTTTTTATTTTGTAAATAGAGTTAAAGAGTTAACAGATGGAGCTTTGAGGATTAAAGTATATGGAGCAAATGAACTTGTACCTGCTCTTGGAGTTTTTGATGCGTGTTCCAAAGGGCTTATTGATGGATTTCACTCAGGTCCTTATTATTGGAAAGGAAAAAATCCAGCGTTTAGTCTTTTTACTGCATATCCTTTTGGAATGGTAGCAGATGAGATGCAAGGATGGCTTGATTTTGCTGGGGGAATGGAACTTTGGAGGGAGCTTTATGCAAAATATAATTTAATTCCATTTAAAGGTGGAAATACTGGAAACCAAATGGGAGGATGGTTTAGGAAGCCTATTAAGTCTTTGGCTGATTTGAAGGGGTTAAAAATGAGAATTCCAGGGCTTGGCGGAGAAGTAATGGCAGCTCTTGGAGTAAAACCTGTAAATATTCCGGGAGGTGAGCTTTATACGGCACTAGAAAGAGGTGTAATTGACGCAACTGAATGGGTAGGACCTGCTCTTGATATTAAAATGGGCTTTTATAAAGTTGCAAAATATTACTATTCAGGATGGCACGAACCTGGAACTAACCTTGAACTTACATTTAATAAGAGAAAGTTTGAGAGACTTCCAAAAGAGTTTCAAGCAGCAATTGAAGTAGCGGCAAATGATATGAATGCAAGAATGCTTGCTCAATTCCAATATGAAAATGGAAAGGCTTTAAAAGAGATAAGAGAAGGTAAATATGGAGTAAAACTTTGTGAATTTCCAGAGGATGTAAATGAAGCGGCAAAAAAAGCAATTAAAAAGATTTTAGAAGAGAATGCTTCTAAGTCAAAAGATTTTGCAAGAGTTTATGAAAATATTCAAAACTATTTCCCAACTACAAAACAATGGACTGATGTTGGAATGAAGTGGTTTTTGGATGTTAGAGATAAAGATTTTAAATTTGATAATTGCTAAGCCTCCTTTTGAGGCTTATATAAATTTTTTTAAAACTTCACTACAAAGTGTAAATCCAAATGCTCCCGTTACTCCAACAAAGCTTCCCATATCACATTTAATAGGTTTTTCGGTTGAAAAGACAACTTTAAAATCTTTTTTGAAATTCTCTTTTTTAAGTTTGTCTCTAACTTTTTTTGCAAAGGGATCAGTTTGAGTTTTCCAGATTGAATCAACTCTTATTTTTGTTGGGTCAACTCTTTTTGCGGCTCCCATTGAAGAGATTATTTTAGGATAGGCTTTTTTTATAAGGGCGATTTTTGTCTCTAAATCATCAATTGCGTCAATTACAATATCGTATTTTGAAAAATCTATTTTTTCAATGTTTGTAGGAGTTAATTTCATATCAATTGCTTTTATGTTGGGATATAGTTTTTTTAGGACATTTACTTTTTTCTCTCCTATAAATTCACTTCCAATTTGTCTATTTTGGTTGGTAATATCAAAAGTATCAAAATCAATAATCGTTATATCTTTAATTCCTGAACGGTATAAGCAATCAAGTGCATACCCTCCAACTCCTCCAACTCCACATATTAAGACTTTTAGCTTTTCAAGGTCTTTAAAGTTGGAAAAGAGTTTTTTACATCTATCAAATCTCATTTTTTACCTTTTGATTTAGGGTTTTTGAGAGAGTTTTTAGGTTTAGGTATTCTTGTGAAAAAGGAGGGAGTGGTTTTTTATTTAGGATAATTTTTTTTAGTTTTTCTTTTGTTAGGGGTTCTTTAAAAATTACCCCAATATAACTTCCTATTTCTTGATTGCCAAGTAAATTAATTGTATTTATGACTTCTTTTGTTGGGTATTTTTGATAATTTAAAATTATATCCCTTTCAAATTTTGGGTAGTTGATGTTAAAATATTTCATATCTTCAATGCTATAAACTTCGCTAATTGATGGGATTATTACTTGAATTGCGAAGTGATTGTTTAGTTTGTAAATTCTAAAATACTCTTTTTTGTTAAAAACATCAAAAGAGTAAAAGTCCCATTTAGCTTTTTTAAAGAGAGGCTTTTTAAAAAAATTAATATGAATATCTCCATCCAAACTCTCAAAATGCCTCTCTAAATTAAATTCATCCCTTACTGCGTAAATATCATCTGTTATATTTCCATTTGCGATAAACTCTTTTTGGGCAATTTCTAAGTAAGCTTTTTTAATTGCTTTTTCTTGGTCTAAATCGCATCCAAAAGAGAGAATAATTTTTCCATCTTTTATGTAACTTACTGCCATTACTGGATATTTACCTCCAAGAGTTGCATCATATACTTGAAAGTTTTTAGAGTTTAAAGGATTGGAAACTTTTGGAAGAGGGAGGGCGTAGTAGATTACTTTGTATTTTACATATCTCTCTATTATTTCACTTTTTGCGTTTTTATAGGCTTGAAGCAAATTTTTATGAAAAGCCATTCCATTGCTTGCGTATAGATTTTGGATAAGGTTTATTGGAAAATAGACTTTTTGATTGCTTCCTTTTTCTAAAAAAGGTATTGATAAAATTTCAAAAGAGTCTGAATTAAAGTCAATTAAATCTTCTTTATCCAGCTTATCTATTTGATATAGTTTTTTAAGAGTGGGATTTAAAAAATCTTTTATCGTAGCATCTTTGTAGAGATTGTTTATATAATAGTTTTCCAAAAAATTTCTTGTAAGCACTCTCTCTAACATTTCCCCATATGCACTATTTAGGGCATCTTCTTTGCTAAATCCTTTACCAAATGAGATAAAGGGGAGATTTGTAGATTTTAGAGTGACTAAAAAGGTATTTTGAATTGTTTTAATCTCTTCTTTTACCTCAATTCCAAGAGAGTTAATTAGAGATTTCATTTTGTAGCTTTTCTAAGGTTTCATAACTTGTCATATCAAGTTTAATAGGGGTTATTGATACATATCCGTTTTTAATAGCTTCAAAATCTCCTCCTTTTGTCTCTTTAAATGCCAAAGGATGAAGCCCTATCCAATAATACTCTTCTCCTCTTGGATTTTTGTGTTTGTGAGCGTCATTTCCATAAAGCCTATAACTTAACCTTGTAGCTTTATATCCTTTTATCTCTTTGGTGTTTGGGATGTTTATGTTTAGGATGTGGCGATGAGGAATTGTGATTTTACCTTCAAGCACTTTTTGGGTTATATCTTTTGCAATTTTTTTTGCCGCATCCCAGTTAACTTCACTTGGCGGATTATCAAAACTTTTTAGCACTTGTGAGAATGCAATTGATGGTATGCCGTGTAAAGCTCCCTCCATTGCACCACCAGCAGTTCCTGAATAGGTTATATCTTCTCCTAAATTTGCTCCGTGATTTATTCCACTAAGGACAATATCTGGTTTTTTGTCTTTAAAAAATTCGCTAAACGATAAAAATACACAATCAGTTGGAGTCCCATCATCAAGTTTATAAAAGTTTTTATCTACTTTTATAAATCTAAGCGGTTTGGTAAGAGTTAGGGAGTGAGAGCAAGCACTCTTTGGAAAAGCCGGAGCTGCTATTATTACTTCTCCTAACTCTTTAACCGCTTCAATTAGTGTATGGAGTCCTTTGGCTTCAAAGCTATCGTCATTTGTAATTAATATTTTCATTCTTTTCCTTTGATATAATTTTAAAAAAGGGCATTCAATGGATTATAAAAAGTATCTGCGTGATGATATAGATATTAAAATTTTATCAAATTATCCTTTTTATATGGCAGAAGTTGAGAATGATTTTGATAAGTTTAAGAGCAAGCTTAAAGATTATGATTTTGGAGTTTGGTTTGAGGGAGATTTTAAGATAAATAGGCTAAAATTTTTTAACTCTTTAAAAGAAAAGCTTAGCTGGGATGATATTGTTTTGAATTACTTAAATTCTCTTAATACTTTTTTAAGAGAGCAAATTGGAGTTTGTGTAGAAAAAAGCCTTCCAAGAGTAATTGATAATAAATTAACTTATCTTATAATTCAGCGAAAAAATTATAAAGATTTTGATGAAAATTTTTTTATAGCAATTGATGGAGAAGTAATTTTTCCAATGATTAAAAAAGAGTATGATGTAAATTTAGCTTTAATTAAACTTGCCGAGTGGAAAAATAGAGCGGGTATTAAAAATTTGATAAAATTTTGCGATTAAAAAAAAGGAGAGTTTATGGCAAAACTTGTTTTAGTAAGACACGGGAAGAGTGAGTGGAATAAGCAAAATAGATTTACTGGGTGGGTTGATGTTGATTTAGCACCTGAGGGAGTAGAAGAGGCAAAAAGGGCAGGTAAAAGGCTAAAAGAAGCTGGATTTAGTTTTGATATTTGTTTTAGTAGTTATTTAAAAAGGGCAATCAAAACTGGGATTATTATTTTAGAAGAGCTTGATTTACTTTGGATTGACCATTTAAAAGATTGGAGATTTAATGAAAGACATTATGGGGCACTAACTGGACTTAATAAAGATGAAGTTAAAAAAGAGCTTGGGGAAGAGAAGTTTTTACTTTATAGAAGAAGTTATGATGTTCCACCTCCGCCACTTAGTGAAGATGATAAAAGGCATCCAAGATTTGATCCAAAATATAAAAATTTTCCAATTGAACTTTTGCCAAATACTGAGTCTTTAAAAGACAATCAAATAAGGGCAATGGCGGCATTCCACGAAAGAATCGCACCGCTTCTTGTAGAAGGTAAAGATGTGCTTCTTACAGCTCACGGAAACACAATAAGAGGAATGGTAAAAGAGTTTGACAATATTTCCGATGAGGATATTCCAAAATTTGAGATTGCAACTGGTATACCAAGAGTTTATGAATTTGATGAAGCGCTTCATATTAAAAAAGTTTATAATTTAGATTAAGGGCGGAAAATCATCTGATTTTTCCGCTTATAAAAAAGTAACTTCCAAACATTGCACTAAACAGATTAATACTTACAAGCATATAAATAATTACTATTTGATAACTTATAGCCGTTAGAGGAGATGCTCCTGCTAAGAGCATACCTGTTGTAATTCCGGGAATTGCAACAACTCCTATTGTTTGGAGCATATTGTTTACAGGTATTAAAGCGGCTTTAATTGCTTCTTTTTGCATAATTTTTAAAGCGTCTTGGTAGTTTGCACCGATAGCTACAAAGGCTTCAATTAACTCTTTTTGAAGTTCAATTTCTCTTTTTAATCTCTCAATTGTTAGAGTATAAGTATTTAGCGAATTTCCTATAATCATTCCAGCAATTGGTATAAATTCGTTTGGTTTTAGAGAGATTATATGAAAAGTTATTAAAATTATCAAAATTATTATAGTTGAGAGAGAGATGGATAAAAAAGCTACTTTAAAAGAGTAGTTTGTTCTTTTTTTAGCAATAAAGGCTGAATAAAATAGCATAAAAAGAATTATTGGAATGTAGAGAATTGGATTTTTTATTTTAAACAAAGCTCCAAGCACAAATCCAAGGATGGTTAGTTGAATTAAAGCTCTAATTGAGTTTTTTAAAATCTCTTTACCAATTTGGAGTTTATAGGTTATTAAAGATGGAATTAAGACTAAAATAAAACTCAAAACGATTAAATCTATTTTCATTACACTCCTTTTTGGGTAAAATTGTATAAAAAAAGGGAGCAGATGGGAATAAAGATTCTTGATGTAAATAATCCCGGGTTTAAAAAAGAGTTTAGTGAGATTTTAAATAGAGGAAAAATGGATATTGCTGAGGTTGAAGGAATTGTTAGAGAGATTATTGAAGAGGTAAAAAAAGAAGGAAATAAAGCTCTTTTTAGACATATTGCAAAATTTGATAAGTGGGAACCAAAAGAGGATAGGGACCTTGAAATTAGTAAAGATGAGATGAAAAGAGCTTATGAGAGTTTGGATAAGGATTTAAAAAAAGCTTTGCATCTTGCATATGATAGAATAAAAGCATACCACCAAAAGCAGCTTCCAAAGTCGTGGCTTGATTTTGAGAAAAACGGCACTATCTTAGGACAAAAAGTAACGCCAGTTGATAGGGCTGGGGTTTATGTGCCGGGGGGAAAAGCTTTTTATCCAAGCAGTTTGCTTATGAATGTAATTCCGGCTATTGTAGCTGGGGTTGATGAGATAATAGTCACAACTCCTGTGATTGAAAATAAGCCAAATGAGCTTTTGCTTGCGGCTTTATATATTTGCGGGATGCCAAGGACTTTTAAAGTGGGTGGAGCAAGTGCAATTGGTGCTATGGCTTATGGGAGTGAAACTATTCCAAAAGTTGATGTAATTACCGGTCCTGGCAATATTTTTGTTGCAACTGCTAAAAAGTTGGTATTTGGGGATGTAAATATTGATATGATAGCAGGTCCAAGCGAGATTGGAATTATTGCCGATGGGAGTGCAAAACCAAAATATATTGCTATTGATTTATTAAGTCAAGCAGAACACGATGAGATGGCAAGTTCTATTTTAATTACTGATAGCAAAGAGCTTGCTGATATGGTGGTAATTGAGATTGAAGAATTTTTAAAAGAGCTTAGCAGGAGCAAAATTGCAAGGGAATCTATTGAAAAAAGGGGAGCAATTATTGTGACAAATGATATTGAAGAGGCTATCTCTCTTATGAATGAAATTGCACCAGAGCATCTTGAAATTGTAACTCAAAATCCTTTTGAGCTTTTGCCGAAAATAAAGCATGCCGGAGCGATTTTCCTTGGGGAAAATACCCCAGAGCCAATAGGTGATTATATAGCAGGACCAAACCATACTCTCCCAACTGGTGGAACGGCTAAATTTTATTCGCCTTTGAGTGTTGAAGTTTTTATGAAAAAATCTTCAATTATCTCATTTAGCAAAAAAGCTATTGAAGAGATGGGAAGAGAGTGTGCACTTTTGGCAAAGACAGAAGGACTTGATGCTCACGAAAAATCAGTTTTAGAGAGGCTTAAATAGTCTCTTTTTTGTTTTGATAAGTGTTGGAATTGAATGGTGCCAGAGAATATTTATTAAAAAATAAGCCACCAAAAGAGGTGGTTATACTCTATCTCTTAAACCAAGCTCATTAATTACTTTGATATATTTAGCGTGGTCTTTTTTCTTTAAGTATCTCATAAGTCTTTTTCTTTGACCTACGAGTTTAAGTAATCCAAGTCTGCTTGAATGGTCGTGTTTATGAGTTTTGAGATGTTCGTTAATTTGATTAATTCTCTCAGTCAACAATGCAATTTGAACCGCTGGACTTCCCGTATCTTTTTCGTCGTTTCCGAATTTAGCGATAATTTCTCTTTTTTTCGCCGAATCCAAAGCCATCTTAGCCTCCTGATTGGTAAATTTTAGATTGAAAGTATAGCTGTTTTTTTTGAAAAAAGCAAATTTTTTTAGATTATTTTTAAAATTGTGAATGGATAGAATATTATGTTAATGAAAAGGTTTAAAATTAATCAACTATCTATTTAATAATAGTGAATTAATAATGGTAAATTGGTGCCAATCATCACTTGATTTTCGCTCCATCCTTTTAGTTTAAATAAATTAAAATTAATTATAAAGCAAAGAAGAAGCAAAAGAGAAACAAGATAAAATACTTATAACTTCAAAGCAATTTGATTTAATAATAAAACTTTACTAAATAGGAGAGTTTTTGTATAATTTTAAAAAAGGTTTCAGATGATTTTTACAAAATCAACCGCTTATGCACTTCAAGCTTTAATAGAACTTTCAAAATCTAAAAAGCCAATAGATGTTGCAACATTGTCAAATCTAACTAACCTTCCAAAACCTTTTTTAGCAAAACTTTTGCAAAATTTATCAAAAAAAGGAATAGTAAAATCTTTTAAAGGTATAAATGGTGGGTTTTTACTCGCTAAGGACCCAAAAGAGATTACTATTACTGAAATTTTTAAAGCATTAGAAGATAAAGATTCTTTTGTGTTTTATTGTTCATCCAATAAAGAAAAATGCACAAGAGATAGAAATGATATTTGCTCACTCTGGCCTTTTTTCTCAAAGTTAGAAGGAGAGATTTCAAAAATTTTGGATAAATATACTCTTTTTGATGTTATTTCTTAAAAGCTAAGAAAGTAGCAAAATTATTCCATCTAAAAATTATTTCTATGTTTTTAAATCCTGCTTCTTTTAGCATATCAATATTTTCTTGCATAGAATAAGGAATTAGGACATTTTCAAGAGCTTCTCGTTTTTGTGCTATTTCAAATTCACTATACCCCATCTTTTTTTTATATTCGTAGTAAATATCAATCATAATTTTGTTTAATTTTTTATTTTCGCTTATTAATTTCTCGCTCATTAAAAATATTCCATCCTCTTTTAGGGAAGAGTAAATTTTTTTTATAAGTTTTTCTCTTTTTAGTGGTCTTATAAATTGGATAGTATAATTGGCTATTATTGCTTTTGCGTTGTTTAAATTTGAATTTAAAAAGTCTTCATTTAAAAATTTAATCTCTACTCCAAACGCTTTTGCTTTTTGTTTTGCTCTTTTAATCATAGCTTCTGAGTTGTCAATTCCTATGAGTTTTAATTTTTTGTCGCTTTTTTTTGCGAGTTCTATTAAAAAATTTCCAGTAGAACATCCAAGGTCTATGATTTTATCGTTATCTTTTAAAAACTCTTTTAGTATCTTAATTTGTAAATTTAAATTTTCTTTATAAAAAGGGACGCTTCTATTTAACATATCATCAAATACGCTTGCAACATCCTCATCAAATTCAAATTGCTTGCTTATTGGCTTTTTAAAAACTTCATCTCTCACATCTATCCTTTTGGTATAATTTGGAAGGATTTTATCAAAAAAGGATTTAGAATGAAAGATGCAACGCTTGCTTTGCATTATGGATATGAGAAAGATAAAGAAAAGGCTATGCAAGTGCCTATTTATATGAGTACGGCATATGAGTATGAAGATACAGATCATGCTGCAAGACTTTTTAATTTAGAAGAAGAAGGAAATATCTATACTCGTATAGGAAACCCTACTACAAAGGTTTTTGAAAAAAGGATTATGGCATTAGAGAGAGGAGTGGATGCTTTGGCAGTTTCAAGTGGAATGGGAGCTATTTATTATTCTCTTGCAAATTTAGTTAAAAGTGGGGATAATATTGCAATTTCAACAAAGCTTTATGGGGGGAGTATTACTCTATCTACTCAAACTCTAAAAAACTTTGGAGTTGAGGCAAGATTTTTTGACCCTCAAAATCCATCTTCTCTTGAAAAAGTTATTGATAAGAAAACAAAAGCTATTCTTTTTGAGAGTATTGCAAACCCTTCATTAGTTGTTGCTGATTTTGATGGGATTGTTGAGGTGGCTGATAGGTTTGGGGTGGTTACAATTTGCGATAATACTATGGCAACTCCATATTCCATAAAGCCAATTGAGCTTGGGGTTGATGTTGTAGTTCACAGCGCAAGTAAATATATTGTAGGAAATGGAAGTGCAATTGGGGGAGTGATAGTTGAGGGTAAGGGTGCAAAAGAGAAGCTTAAAAACTATACTCAGTTTAATTCTCCTGATGAGAGCTATCACGGGCTTGTTTATCTAGATAAGTTTGACGCTCCTTTTATATCAAGGGCAAGGCTTGGACTTTTGAGGGATTTTGGAGCGGTTTTGTCCCCTTTTAACGCCTGGCTTTTTATTTTAGGGTTAGAGACTCTTCATCTTAGGATAGAGCGTCATTCAAACTCGGCTTTAAAAATAGCTAAATTTTTAAAAAAGCATAAAAAAGTAAAAAAAGTTAATTATCCGTTTTTAAAGAGTGATGAGAATTATACTCTTGCAAAAAAATATCTAAAATATGGAGGAGGGATTTTAAGCTTTGAGCTTGGAAGTTATGAAGAGGCAAAAGAGTTTGTAAAAAAACTTAAAATTTTCTCTCTTGTTACAAATATTGCAGATAGTAAATCCCTCATAACCCATCCAGCAAGCACAACTCACCAGCAACTTAGCAAAGAGGAGTTAAAAAACGCAGGAGTGCCAGAAGGGCTTGTTAGGCTTAGTATAGGGCTTGAAGATGTTGATGATTTGATTGAGGATTTAAGGGAGGCTTTAAAATAAAATGGTAAAATTTCAATAAAAAAGGGTATTATGAAAATAAAAACTGATATTGCAAAATTTACAAAACCTTTGTATTTAGAAAGTGGGAGACTTCTTGAACCTTGGCAGATAGCTTATGAAACGTACGGGGAGCTTAATGAAGATAAGTCAAATGTAATTTTAATAACCCACGCCCTTTCTGGTTCTCATCACGCAGCGGGGAAATATGAAGGGGATAGAAAACCTGGGTGGTGGGATGGATTAATAGGAGATGGAAAAGCAATTGATACTACAAAATATTTTGTAATTGCCACAAATGTAATTGGAAGCTGCTTTGGCTCAACTGGTCCTATGAGTCCTATTTATCCGGGAAGCAATGAAAGATATAGATTAAAATTTCCAGTAGTTACTATAAAAGATATGGTAAAAGCTCAAAAAATTTTGCTTGATTCTCTTGGAATAAAAAAACTAAAAGCGGTAATTGGCGGAAGTATGGGAGGTATGCAAGCCCTTAGACTTGCAGTTGATTATCCGGGGTTTGCAGAATATATTATTCCAATAGCTACAACTTACCAGACAAAGCCTTATGTAATTGCTATTAATAAAGCAATGATTGAAGCAATAAGAGCTGATAGTGAATTTAAAAACGGAAATTACGACCCTGAGATTGTAAAAGAAAAAGGTCTAAAAGGACTTGCAGCTGCAAGAATGATTGGATATTTAAATTATATCTCTCCTTTAACATTTGAGAAAAAATTTGGAAGAGAGTATGTAAAGACTGATGGGATGTTTGAGCTTTTTGGAAGATTTCAAGTAGAGTCTTATCTTGAATATAACGGAGCTATGTTTCCTAAATGGTTTGATGCATTAAGTTATATTTATCTTTTAAAGGCTATAAGTCTTTTTGATATAAGTAGAGGTTTTAATTCTTTGCAAGATGCGTTTAGAGAAATTAAAGATAAACTCTATCTTATAAGTTTTAGCGGAGATACTTTGTTTTTCCCACAAGAGATGAGGGATATTAAAAAGTATATGGATAGAGTTGGTGGAAAGTGTCAATATTATGAAATTGATAGCGATTATGGGCATGATAGTTTTTTGGTTGAAATTAATAAATTTGATTATTTAATAAGCGATATTTTAAAAGGAGAGCTTGATGGGAGATTTTGAAGATAAATTAAAAGAGGCAAAGGAACTTCTTGATAAACTAAATAATCCAGATATTCCTTTGCAAGAAGCGATGGAATGTTATAAAAGAGGGATTAAGCTTTTAAAAGAGGCAAGTGAGATTATTCAAAAAGCAAAACTTGAATTTGAAGAGATAAAGGAGTCTAATTAAAGACTTTTAGGATATTGTAGTTTGTATCCCTTTTTGCTGGAATTTCTCCAATATCTTTTATAAGTCTTATCATCTCTTCTTGATTCATTTTATTAACAGCCCCAGCGCTCCTTACGACATTCTCCTCCATCATTGTAGAGCCAAGGTCATTTGCTCCATACAACAAAGCCATCTGTCCAATATAACTTCCTTGGGTTACCCATGAGCTTTGGATGTTTTTGATATTATCAAGATATAATCTTGCAATTGCGAGGTAACGGAGATATCTATTTGATGAGGTTTTATGTTTTACTATTCCTTCTTTATAAAGGGTTGTATTTTTGGGTTGAAAACTCCACATAATAAACGCCCTAAATCCCCCAGTTTCATCTTGAAGTCTTCTTATCTTCTCAAAATGTTCAATTACTTCTTCTTCTCTTTCAACGCTTCCAAACATCATAGTAGCGGTTGTTTTCATTCCAATTTCGTGAGCGGCTTTGTGGATTTCAAGCCATCTATTTGAGCTTATCTTTTTTGGGGCTATTATTTTTCTCACTCTATCGCTTAATATCTCAGCCCCGGCTCCTGGGATTGAATTTAGCCCTTTTTCTTTGAGTCTTATTAAAACTTCTTTAACCGGGATTTTGCTAACTTTGCTTATATAATCAATCTCAGGAGCTGAAAAACCGTGGATTGTTATTTGTGGGTATTTTTTGTGGATATGGTCTATTAGTTTTTCATAATAATCTATTTTTAAATTTGGATGAACTCCTCCTTGAAAAAGGATTTGAGTCCCTCCAATTTCAAGTAATTCTTCAATTTTTTTGTCAATCTCTTCAAAAGAGAGCAAATATGCATCTTTATCATTTTTGTGGCGATAAAACGCACAAAATTTGCAATTTATAAAGCAGATATTTGTGTAATTTATATTCCTATCTACTATAAAGGTAGTAATTTTTTTTGGGTGAAGTTGTAATTTTTTCTCATAAGCTTTTTTAGCAAGCTTTATTAAGTTTTCGTTTAATAACTCTATTGCGTCTTTTTTTGTTAATCTCAATTTGTCTCCTTTTTTGATTTTATATATAATATCAAAAAATTAAATTTAAAGGGATTTTATGTCCACTTTTGATATTGTAATTTTGGTAATACTATTAATTGGCGGGCTTTATGGATGGTTTGTTGGATTTATAAAGCAAATTTTTGGTTTTATTGGGCTTATTTTGGGATTTTTTTTAGCTAGTAAATTTGCTTTGCCAGTTGGAGAATATGTAAACTCATATATTTTTCATCTAAAATCAGCTTCTTCTGGGGTTTATTTAATGGGATTTTTGGTGCTTTTTTTTGGGATTTGGCTTACTTTTTCTTTTCTTGGATTTTTAATTTCAACAATTCTTTCAAAAACCGGTAATCAGCTTATTAACTCAATTCTTGGTTTTTTTCTTGGTGCTTTTAAGATGTTTTTGATTTTTTCTATTATTATTGCTTTGAGTATGCAGATAAAATTGGTTAAAAAAAATCTAAAAAAAGTTTGTGATAATAGCCTTTTTTGTTCTATTATGGTAAAATTTGGCAATGAAGTGATGCATCTTGATTTTGATGAAAAAATGTTAAAATTTGAAAAAAGGATTTAGATGTTTTCAAATGAATATGTAAAACTTAGGATGCAAAAAGCTAGTAAGTTAAAAGAGAGTGGATTTAACCCATACGACCACAACTCTAAAAGAGATACAAAAATAAAAGAATTTTTAGAAAAAAATAAAGATATTTATGAACTTGAAAACAAAAGAGATGAAAACAGAAAATTTATCGTAGCTGGTAGGGTAAAATTCCTAAGACTTATGGGAAAAGCTGCTTTTTTTAAGATTGAAGATGAGAGTGGAATGCTTCAAGTTTATATGAGTAAAAATGACCTTGGGGATAAGTTTAATCTTTTAAAAAAGACTCTTGAAGTTGGAGATATTGTAGAAGTAAAGGGATATCCTTTTGTTACAAAAACAGGAGAGCTTTCAATTCACGCTGATGATGTAAAAATTCTTACAAAATCTATCCATCCTCTTCCAGAGAAATTTCACGGGCTTCAAGATGTTGAGACTAAATATCGTCAAAGATACCTTGATATGATTATGAATAAAGAGACTCGTGATAGATTTATGTTAAGAAGTAAAATTATAAGCTTAATTAGAGAATTTTTTATAAGTAAAGGATTTTTAGAGGTAGAAACTCCTATGCTTCATACAATTGTAGGAGGAGCAAACGCAAGACCTTTTATGACTCATCATAATGCGCTTGATATTGATATGAACCTTAGAATTGCTCCTGAACTTTTCTTAAAAAGATTAATTGTTGGTGGGTTTGAGGCTGTGTTTGAGCTTAATAGAAATTTTAGAAATGAAGGAATTGACCACACCCACAATCCAGAATTTACAATGATAGAGTTTTATTGGGCTTATCATACAATGGAAGATTTAATGAAACTTACTCGTGAGCTTTTTGACTTTTTATTTGAAAAGCTTAATCTTCCAAAAAAATTAGAGTATGGAGATATGATAATTGATTTTGATGATTGGAAAACAATTACTTATCGCGATGCGTTAATTAATATAGGTAAGATTCCAGAAGAGATACTTGAAGATATTGAAAAAATGAAAAAGTATTTAAAAGATGCCGGGGTTGAGATTGAGGAGCATATTGATAACAAAGGTAAACTTTGGGCTGAACTTTTTGATGAGTTTGTAGAAGATAAGCTTATTAATCCAACTTTTGTAACGGAATTTCCAATTGAAATCTCACCTCTTGCAAGAAGAAGCGATAAAAATCCAGAATTTGCTGAAAGATTTGAGCTTTTTATTGCAGGAAGAGAGATTGCAAACGGATTTAATGAGTTAAATGACCCTCTTGACCAGTATGAGAGGTTTAAAGCTCAACTTGAAGCTAAGAAAAAAGGTGATGAGGAGGGGATGGATATGGATTATGATTATATCCGTGCGTTGCAGTATGGTATGCCTCCAACTGCTGGGGAGGGGATAGGGATTGATAGGCTTGTGATGCTTCTTACAAATTCACACTCAATTAAAGATGTGATTTTATTCCCAACAATGAAACCAAAAAAAGAGATTAAAGATAAAGACGATATTCACTAAAAGGAGAGATAATGAGTTTGAGAGATTTTGATATTGATGTTTATTCAATTTTAGAAAAAGAGCTAAAAAGACAAACAGAGCATCTTGAAATGATTGCAAGTGAGAATTTTACCCTCCCAGAAGTTATGGAGGCTATGGGGAGTGTGTTTACAAACAAATATGCAGAGGGGTATCCTGGTAAGAGATATTATGGTGGATGTGAATATGCGGATATGGTAGAACAGCTTGCAATTGATAGAGCTAAAAAGCTTTTTGGATGTGAGTATGCAAATGTGCAGCCTCACTCAGGCTCCCAAGCAAATGCAGCCGTTTATGTTGCTTTAATGAAGCCTTATGATAAGCTTCTTGGGATGGATTTAAGCAACGGAGGGCACTTAACACACGGTGCAAAAGTTAATTTTTCTGGAAAGCATTATCATAGTTTTTCATATGGAATTGATGAAAAAAGTGGTAGAATTGATTATAATAAAGTGAGGGATATTGCAAAAATAGTAAAGCCAAAGATGATAGTTTGTGGTGCAAGTGCTTATCCAAGAGAGATTGATTTTGCAAAATTTAGAGAAATTGCTGATGAGGTTGGGGCTATTTTGATGGCTGATGTGGCTCATATTGCTGGGCTTGTAGTAGCAGGTGAGCATCCAAATCCGTTTCCTCATTGTGATGTAGTAACTACTACAACCCATAAAACTCTAAGGGGTCCAAGGGGAGGATTAATCCTTACAAACAACGAAGAATATGCCAAAAAGATAAATTCAGCAATTTTTCCAGGGATTCAAGGTGGACCACTTGTGCATGTAATTGCGGCAAAGGCGGTTGGATTTAAAATGAATCTCCAAGAGAGCTGGAAAGATTATGCAAAACAGGTTAAGAAAAATGCAAAAGCCTTGGCAGAAGTGTTAATTAATAGAGGTTATGACTTAGTAAGTGGCGGGACTGATAATCATTTGATATTAGTTAGCTTTTTAAATAAAGAGTTTAGCGGAAAAGAAGCAGAAGAAGCACTTGGAAGGGCTGGAATTACTGTTAATAAAAATACAGTACCAGGTGAGAAGAGAAGTCCTTTTGTAACAAGTGGTATAAGAATTGGAAGTCCAGCGCTTACTGCAAGAGGTATGAAAGAAGAAGAGTTTAGATTTATTGGTGAGAAGATTGCAGATGTATTGGATGATATTTACAATCTTGAACTTCAAGATAAAGTTGCAAAAGAGCTAAAAGAGCTCGCAAGTAAATTTGTAATTTATGATAAACCAACTTATTAATCCCCCTTTTTTGGGGCAAATTTGAAAAAAAGGAGAAAAAATGGAAAAAGAAAATATTACTCTTGAAGAAGAAATATTACTAGATGAAGAAGAACCAAAAAAGAAAAAATTTAATTTCAATTTTGATTTTAACGACCCTCAAAATTTTAAAAAACTTTTAATTATTAGTGGAGTTGCGGTATCAGTTTTTGTTGCTGTTGGACTTGGAATTTATGTTTATAAAGAGAAAAAATCAACTCCTCAGGTAATAACTCTTGAAAATAGCGGTATGGTAGAGAATAATACCTTAGAGACTCCTCAACCAGCGCAAGAGAATCAAGAAGCTGCTCAAAATCAAGCTTCAAATCAGATGTCTACTGAGCAAAATGTTGCATCAGAGCAAAATCAAAATGTTGTAGAAGAGCAACCTAAAAATCAAGAGGCTGCAAATCAAGAAGCTACAAATGAAGAGATGGCAAATCAAGAAGCTACAAATGAGGAGATGACAAATCAAGAAGCTACAAATCAGCAAGATATGAATGATAATAATGTTGTAGCAAGTGAAGTTAATGAAAGCGAGCAAGTAGCAGAAGTTAATGAAACTAATCAAACGCAAGTAGCTCAAAATACTCAGTCTCAGAATATGCAAGAGAATGAAAATCTCCAAGAGAATAACAATATGCAAGAAAATGAGAATATGCAAGAGAGTGCACAAAGTGAAAAAGCTAACCAATCAGCTACTATAACCAAGGCTGCTAAATCACAAAAGGTTGCTAAGTCAAAACAAAAATATGCTAAATTTAAATACTATATCCAAGTTGCATCACTTCTTAAATTACATAAAGCGGATAAATTGCTTATTAAAAAAATTGAAAAAGATGGTTTTAATTATGTAATTGCCAATAAGGTTCTTAAAAAAGATGGAAAAACTATTAAAGTAAAAAGAATCTTAATTGGTCCTTTTGATTCTAAAAAGGATGCAAAAGAAGCCTTAGAGATTGTAAAAAAAGATATTTCCAAAGATGCGTTTATTATCTTAACTAAGGTTAATTAATGAAATATACTTCTTTTTTAGTTGATGAGTTTAGCGTAATTGCGATTTTTAATCAGCTTAAATCTCTCTTTGATGAGAGATTTTTGCTATTAGAGAGTATGGTGCATAATGAAAATGGTAACTACTCTTTTATTTTTATAGGCGAAAAAGAGAGAGTCGTTTATAAAAATGAAAAAACTTACTATTTTGATGGTAAAAAAGAGCATATTTTAAATAAAGACCCATTTAGTTTTTTTAAAGAATATTTTAAAAAGATTGATTTTACAAAATATAAAGAGCTTTCACAGAAACTAAATATTGCTTTTGTAGATGGGTTTGTTGGATATATTGGTTATGATTTGGTTAAGGTTTTTGAGCCAGTTTTAAAGAAGGTTATGGATAATTTAAAAGATGATATTGATATTCCCGATTTATATTTTATAAGACCAAAAATTATAATTGGATATTCTCACAAATTCTCTACTTTGACTATTATTATTAACGATAAGGATTATGAAAAATATATTTATGTAATAAGAGATTTAATTAATTCAACTTATACTCATAAACCTTTAAAATGTATAAAAGGTGAGATTAAAGAAAGACTTTTATTTAATAAAGAAGAGTTTATAGAGCTTGTTAAAAAAGCCAAAGAACATATAAGAGCTGGTGATATTTTTCAAATTGTATTATCAAATCGCTTAATTATTGAAGTAGATGTTGATGGATTTTCTTTTTATAGAAAATTAAGAAGTAAAAATCCAAGTCCATATCTTTTTTATCTTGATTATAAAGATTTTATTTTAACTGGGAGTAGTCCAGAAGTTATGGTAAAACTTGATGATGGTGAGATTTTGCTTCGCCCAATTGCTGGCACTCGTAAAAGAGGAAGAACTCTAAAAGAGGATTTAGCGTTAGAAGAAGAGATGAAAAATGATGAAAAAGAGGTAGCAGAGCATATAATGCTTGTGGATTTGGGGCGAAATGATGTTGGAAGGGTAGCAAAGGCTGGAAGTGTTAGGGTTGAAGAGCTTATGAGAGTTGAGAGATATTCTCATGTAATGCATTTAGTAAGTGATGTAATAGGAGAGATTGATAGTAAGTATGATATGTTTGATTTGTTCAAAGCTACTTTTACGGCTGGCACAATGACGGGAGCTCCAAAGATTAAGGCAATGGAGCTTATTGCAAAGTATGAAGGTGTAAAAAGAGGCTTTTATGCCGGAAGTGTTGGTTATTTTGGATTTAATGGAAATATGGATAGTGCAATTACGATAAGAAGTGCACTTATTAAAGATAAGAAAATTATTCTTCAAGCCGGAGCTGGGGTTGTTGCTGATTCTAAACCAGAGTTAGAGTTTAAAGAGATTAACAATAAATTAAAAGCATTAAGAACTACTATTGAGGAGTTAAAGTGTGAGTGATTTTGTAATTTTTGGAAATCCAGTTAGTCATTCAAAATCTCCACTTATGCATAACTATTTTTTTAAAAAGTTTAATTTACCATATTGTTATGGAAGATATGAGTTAAAAGATTCGCAAAAGATAATTGAGAAGTTTAAGTCTTTAAATGTAAAAGGGGCAAATGTTACTATTCCTCATAAAGAAGCCGCATTTAAATTAGCAGATGAGGTTAGAGGAATAGCAAAAAAGATTGGAGCGGTTAATACGCTAGTTAGAGAGGGGGATAAAGTTATTGGTTATAATACGGATGCTCCTGGGTTTTTAGAAGCCATTAAAGATTGGAAGTGGGAGAGGGCATTGATAATTGGGGCTGGTGGGACAGCAAAAGCATTATCTTTTGTGCTAGGGGATGTTTTTATTTTAAATAGAAGTAAAGAAAGATTAAAATTTTTTAAAGATAAAAAAACTTTTACTTGGGATAGTATTGATGATTTTGATTATGATTTAATCATCAACACCACATCAGCTGGATTGAATGATAATTCTTTACCAGCACGAAGAGAGATTTTAGAAAAACTATTTAAAAATGCAAAATATGCAATTGATGTAATTTATGGCAAAGAGACTCCTTTTTTAAAAATGGCAAAAGAGTTTAATCTCAAAACGAAAAATGGGCTTGATATGCTTGTATATCAAGGAGTTTTGGCTATGGAGCTTTTTTTGGGTAAGAGACTAAATAGAGAAGAAGTTGCTAAGATTTATTTTGATATTCTTAGGGGATAGGTTCTTCTCTTATTTCCATATAAGCTCCAAGAGATTTAAATTTTTCTACTAAATTTTCATATCCTCTAAATAGATGATAGATTCTGTGTACTTTTGTTTCATTTTTGGCAATTAATCCAGCCAATACCAAAGCTGAGCTTGCCCTTAAATCAGTTGCCATAACATCGGCTCCAATTAGAGTGGTTGGACCATAAATATTGGCAATTTTTCCTCTTATGTCAATTTTTGCTCCAAGTCTATTTAATTCAGGAATATGCATAAAACGATTTTCAAAAAGTCTCTCTTCAATTGTGCTAACTCCGTTTGCTTGGGTTGCAATTGCCATAAATTGAGCTTGCATATCGGTTGGAAAACCTGGGTATTCACTTGTTTGGATTGTTATTGGTTTTATTTCGTCAGCTGGGTGGATTGTAATTTTATTGTCATCTATTGTTAGGCTAAATCCCATTGATTTTAATTTCACTAAGATACTCTCTAAGTGAGCAGGAATTACATCTTCTATTGTAATTTTAGAGTTTGTAATAGCGCCTGCTGCTAGATATGTTCCAGCTTCAATTCTATCTGGAATAATTTTTATATCTTTAAAATCCAAAAGCTCATTTTGACCTTTTATTACAAGCTCATTTGTCCCAATTCCATCAATTTCAACTCCGGCTTCTTTTAAAGCTTTGCAAAGTTGAATTACTTCTGGTTCTTTTGCTGCGTTTATTATTCTTGTAGTCCCTTTTGCTATGCTTGCTGCCATTGCTATATTTTCAGTCCCAGTTACTGTTACCTTATCAAAAACAATATCGCATCCTTTTAATTTTCCGCTTGCGTGGATATATCCACCTTCAATTTTTATATTAGCTCCCATTTGGGTAAGAGCCTTTAAGTGTAAATCAACAGGTCTTGCCCCAATTGCACATCCACCAGGTAAACTAACTTTACAATCTCCAAATCTTGCGAGCAATGGTCCAAGCACTAAAATTGATGCTCTCATTGTTTTAACTATTTCATAAGTTGCGATAGTGTGATTGATTGATGAAGTATCTATTTTTAAAGTATTGTCCTTAAATTCAAATTCTCCACCCAAATTTTTTATTAATTTAAGTAATGTATTAACATCTGCTACATTTGGGACATTTTTTAGAGTGAGTGAATTTTTAGAGAGGATAGTTGCTGCTATTAGTGGCAAAGCTGCATTTTTAGCTCCACTTATTTTAACGCTTCCTTTTAATTTTGGTGATTCTTTTATTAATAAATATTTATACATCTCTCTCCTTTTCAAAACTTCTAAGTAACTCAATTTCCTCTTTCCAAAGATTAGGTTCTATGGTTTCAAGTATTAAAGGAATATTGTCAATTCTTTCATCTTGCATAATAAATTTAAAAGCTTCAATTCCTATTTCACCTTTGCCAAGTGAATGGTGTCTATCTACCCGAGAGCCAAATTTTGCTTTGCTATCATTTAGATGCATTCCTTTTAGATACTCAAATCCTACAATTTCATCAAACTCTTTCATTGTATTTTCATAAGCCTCTTTTGTGCGAATATCATATCCAGCGGCAAAGATGTGAGCGGTATCAATACAAACTCCAATTCTTTCTTTATCTTTTACTCTATCAATTATAAATTTTAGATGCTCAAATTTATATCCAAGATTACTTCCTTGACCGGCTGTTGTTTCAATTACAAATATACAACTTTTTGTTTCTAAAATAGCTTTATTTATGTTATTGGCTATAATTTCTAAGCACTCTTCTTCTGATATTTTTCTAAGATGACTTCCTGGATGGAAATTTAAATATTTTAATCCCAAAGCTTGGACTCTTTTTGCTTCATCAATAAAGGCATTGAGCGATTTTTCTCTTTTTTCAATTTCTGGATGTCCTAAGTTTATAAGATAGCTATCATGAGGAAGTATTGCGTCATTTGAGAAGTTATATTTTTGCATATACTCTTTAAAAGTTTTGATGTTTTTATCTGATAGTGGTTTTGCGCTCCATTGTCGTTGATTTTTTGTAAAGAGTGCAAATCCATTTGCGTTTAGTTTGACTGCGTTTAATATTGCATTTTCTACTCCGCCAGCAGCGCTTACGTGAGCTCCTATAAATCTCATAGAAAGCCTTTTTGAAAGGAATTTTATCATAAATTTTGAAGATGCAAAGAGTGTAAAAAGTGGAAATAATATTATGTTAAGTTTTTATTTTATAATCACAATTCAAAAAATTCACAAAACAAACAAACTCAAAACTACTAACACTCCTGTGAACCACTCCCTCTAAACTCTTACGAGTTATAGAGGGAGCTTCCCTTATGGAAAGGTTTGTAAGGGTGTATATACGCCCTTACAGGCTGGAACACAAGCCCTCTACCTGCTATCTCTTTAATT
>JAMOSZ010000088.1 GCA_027062625.1 Nautiliaceae bacterium | reverse complement strand
ACTTTTTTTACTGTCTTTTCCGAATCGGCGATGGAAGCTAAATTTTTTAAGATATCTATTTTTTCGACTTCATCTAAACGAACATCTTGGCTAAGGGGCGGATTTATTCGAAGGAAGTTTTCTTCTTTTAGGATAGTTTGAACTTGGGAGTCTATCAGTTTAGATTGGGCGTTTATTAAAACTTCAATAAGAGGGATTACTATCTCTTTTTTGCTTATTGATAGAAGTTCTTTTGGAGATTTGTTTAAAGCCCATGTAATCACTCCTCCGTATTCTTCTATCTTTTTTACATCGTATGGCATTTTGCTCATTTCGCCAGTTCCTATTGAGAGTAATTTTATTTTGTCAAAGTTTTTTGTGATTTTATACCCTTCAAGCACTGCTATCATTGATGGGTTATTGGCTATTAGTCCTCCGTCTGCTAAAAAATGAAAATGTTTAGTATTTGCAAGCGGAAAAAATATAGGGGCTGCACTTGTAGCAAGGGCTATATCCACTAACTTTTCATCCGCTCTTTGATGGTAAATCTCTAAGTAGGGACTTTTGAAGAATTTTGGTTTTGAAGTAGCAATATCTACGCTTGTTATGCATAAGTGGGTTTTGACATCGTTTAATGTTTTGTTATCAAAAATCTCTTTTAAGATTTTTTTTAATACTTTTTGGTTATATTTGGGTTTTTTTAGTCCTTTGGCAGTAGGAACAAAGACAACCTTCATCATTTGTTCATAAATTTCTCTTATTTCTTTTGCGCTTTTATGAATTGCAAGGGCGGTTGCTATTATTCCTCCTGTTGAGGTGCCTGCTATTAAATCAAATCTTTCTGCAATTACCTTTTCTTCGTTCAAAATTCTGTTAAGAGCTTTTTCAAGTTTTTCAAGTATAAGGATACTTAAATACCCTCTAACTCCCCCTCCATCAAGTGATAGGATTTTTAAGTTTTCCATTATACCTCTTTTTGATTGAAATTTTATCACATTTATTACATCTTATAGAGTCTTTTAAAGACTCTTTTTGTCGTTTTAAGTCTTTTTTAAGTGGATGAGTTTAGTTAATAATTATCTTTAAGATTGGTGTCAAAGACTAGGTTAAACAACCCAATCCCCTTAAATCGGGTCATCGTTGCAAC
>JAMOSZ010000087.1 GCA_027062625.1 Nautiliaceae bacterium | reverse complement strand
CACACTCAGCCGCTACTTTAATTAAATGGGTAGCATCTTTTGTCTTTTGACCAATTTTTAAATCTGGACTCGCTCCTGCAACATTAAAATATCTTAAAATAACATACTTAAAATTAGGATTTGCTTTTGACGCATCTTTTATAACCTGCTCGCTAAAAAGTTTACTCCATCCATAAGGATTTATAGGCTTTGTTGGAAAATCCTCACTTATCCCATTCCCAATTTCGCTAATATCAGGTTCACCATAAACTGCTGCTGTTGAAGAGAAAATAAATCTATTAACCCCAAAATCATTTGCAAGCTTTACAAGGTATGTTGTGTTTGCTGTGTTGTTTAAATAATATTTCAAAGGATTTTCAACACTCTCAGGCACTACCAAAGCTGCTGCAAAGTGAATAATCGCATCAAAATCATTTGCTTTAAAAATCCCTCTTATCTCATCCCAATTACTCAAATCAGCTTTTATAAATTTAAAAGGTCTAATCTCTTGCAAAGTATCAATTGTTGATTTAAAACCAGTTGATAAGTTATCAATAATTGTGATTTTATGATCACTATTTTCTAACAGCAACTTTGCTACATGCGACCCAATATACCCAGCCCCTCCCGTTATTAAAATATGCATATTAATCCTTTAAATTTTTTATTAAAATCACAATTTTGCGTTTTTTATCCTTAAAAAGCACCTTTTTTTTAGTGGCAAGGTAATAAAATCTCTCATTTTTTTGCAAAAAGCCACCTTTAACTTTTATTATTTTATCAAAAAACAAAAGCGGTTGTCTATTCAAAATTTTATCAAGCAAATCAGGCGGATAATCTGGACTTAACGACTTTAAAAATCTACCTTTATCATAGCAATTATTGTTAATACAAAGCAAAGAATTTTTAATTAAAATCTTAAAAGGAGCCATTCCGGCTTTGTAAATCTCTATTTCTTTATACCCAAATCCCTCTTTTAAAAACCCCTGATCTGAAACCTTTAAATTTGGAGTTTTAATAAGAGTATAAATTGGAGTAGTTTTAGTAGAACATCCTAAAAAAAACAATATCAAAAATATCCACCTCATCTTAATCTTTTTATTTTCCTTTTTGAGATTTTATAAATCCTTGAAGCCTCCCCTTCAAAAAGTCCTCTTTTATCCTCTACCACAACATCAGCTACGCTCCTAGCCCACTCTTTATCAAATCTTTTGCCACTCTTATTTGCCGATGTTGAATACATCCACTTAAATTTTCTTAAAAACCCAAGATGAAGCTCATCTCTTACAACCCTTAACGCCTCTTTGTTTGGGTAAATAAAAGTCACCTTTTTTGAGCGTCTAATTCTATTTTTAAATTTTTTTGGCACCCTTGTAAACTTCTTTAAGGTATCTAAACTATCAACTTCCCTTAAAATCGGCTTATTTTTATCTCTTTTTTTTATTAAATTGAGTTTTTCCCTATTCTGAGACAAAAGCCCAGCTGTGGTATCGCTCTGGGCTAAATAAATCAAATCTCCTCTCACTCACTCCCTTATGATAGTAGATTTTCTATCAGCACCGGTTGAGATATACTTAATTTTTGTGCCGATTTTATCCTCTAAAAATTCAATATATCTTTTGGCGTTTTCTGGCAGCTCATCCCAATTTCTAACCCCCTCACTTCCACTCCATCCATCAAGCTCAACATAAACAGGCTCAACTCCTTCTAAATCACTTGGAAAATAATCAATCTCTTTACCATCTTTTTTATAAGCCACGCAAACTTTTACCTTCTCAAACCCATCAAGCACATCAAGCTTCATAATAGCCACTTCATCGCATCCATTAAGAGTTACAGCATACTTTGCTCCTACTACATCAAACCAACCGCATCTCCTTGGTCTGCCGGTAGTTGTGCCGTATTCGTGTCCTTGGTTTCTTATCTTATCGCCAGCCTCTCCCAAATCCTCAGTTGGAAAAGGTCCGTTTCCAACCCTTGTAGTGTAAGCTTTTGCAATTCCTATAACTTTATTAAGTCTTTTTGGAGGGATACCGCTTCCAGTTAGTGCTCCGCTTGCAATTGTGTTTGAGCTTGTAACATATGGATAAGTCCCGTGGTCTATATCAAGCAAAGTAGCCTGGGCACCTTCTAGGAGCATATTTTTATCAAAGTTATCCCAAAGGTATTTAGTAGTATCAACTATCATCTCTCCAAGCTCTTCTTGCCACTCTTTTAATTCAACTTCCAATCTATCTATCTTTGGAATTTCAATCCCAAGATACTCAAAATAACCTCTGTTCATCTCATAATAGTGAGTTAGTTTTTCAAGAAGTCTAGGGATATTTTTAAGCTCACCCATCCTAACCCCAACTCTTGCAATCTTATCTGCATACGCCGGTCCTATGCCTCTACCAGTCGTTCCAATTGCGTTTTTACCTCTTAATTTCTCACGCGCCTGGTCTATTGCAATATGATGGTCCAAAATCATATGTGCTTTATCTGAAATTAAAAGCTTCTTTTTAATTTCATTACCAAAGCTATTTATCTCTTTAATAAGCTGAGGAGGATAAACGACAACTCCATTTCCTATTACATTCATAGCGTTTTTGTTTAAAACCCCACTTGGCAAAAGATGCAAAGCATACTTCCTTCCATCAACCACAACCGTATGTCCGGCGTTATGCCCTCCTTGCGAGCGGATTACTATATTATAATTTTTTGCAACCAGATCAACTATCTTACCTTTCCCCTCATCACCCCATTGAAGTCCTACTATCAAATCAACCATCTAAATCCTTTAAAAGATTATCTGTATAAATTGAAAATCCAACACTCTCAATTCCCTCAACCCTATACTCTCCTCCCTTTGCAATTACCCTATTTTTGTTTATAAACCTGTAAAAAAGCCCAGTATAATACCTCAAATTCGTCACATACAAAGGGGCTAAAATAGCATCATACCCAACTTCTAACGCAAGTTCTCTCATCTCTTTTAAATAAGATGCAATTTCACTTGGAAACTTGGCAAAATCTATCTTTATACCATTAACTTTTAAAAGTTCCATAAGCCAAGGTTCTTTAAATTTATAAATCCTCATCTTCTTTATATCATCCATCTCTAAATCTGTAAGCTCACACACTTTTTTTGGGATTTGAATATTGGAGATAATAAGCGGGTAGGCTTTGTTTAATCTTTTTAATATATTAATGTTTGTATTCAAAACATCCCTAAGCTCCCCTTCAAGCCATTCAGCTCCTATTTGGTTAATTTCAGTTGAAGGGTATCTAAACACAGGCTGAATATAAAACCACTTTTTTGCCTCACTCTTTAATCTTTTTAAGACAATTCTTATAATATCAATTGAACTATCCCCCCTAAGAGCAAGAGTTCTGTTTTGAGGGTCACTAAGTCTTATAAGTTCCCTCTCATCCAACGCTTCAAGCTGATGGTATGAAAAGTGAGGAGTTACTATCTCCTCATACCCCTCACTCTCAAAGACTTCGCTTGCAAGTCCTTCAATCTCCCTTTTTATCTTAGCCTTTTTACCAAAATAGAGCTTTGCCCCATCTGGTATATCGTGTGCGAATATCATAATCTACCTTAATTTTTCGTTGCTATATACTCTAACAGCCGTGCCATCATACTCTCTAACCCCAAGCTCATCAAGTGCAAGTTCAATGCTATTTACAATATGCTCCATTTTATAATCTTCAATAAGCCCCATATTATTAACTCTAAAAAGTTTTCCTTTCATAAAATCCTGCCCGCCAGCAACATTTACTTCATATTTTGTTTTTAATATTTTTCTAAGCTCCTCAGCCCTCTCAAAATAAACAGCCGCCATTGAGAGTGCCGGATTTTGAGGGAAAATACTAAGCCCTATTGCTTCAATAGAGGCTATAAGAGCTTTGTGTCTAAGGGCAGTATTTTCATAATGCTTATTTAAACCAATTGCTTCAAGTTTTTTTAACACTTCATTTAAAGCAATTATCAAACTCGTTGCCGGAGTAAAAGCAGTGGTACCTTCACGTTGTTTTTTAATTTCGTTTGCCAAATTAAAATAAAATCCTCTCCCTTTTCCTATCCTCTCAACCGCTTTTTCGCTAAGTCCAAGCATAGCAAGACCCGGTGGAAGCATAAAGGCTTTTTGAGACCCTCCAATTACTACGTCAATATTACTTGTATCAATATCTTCAACTCCAAGGGCAGTAATTCCATCAGCAACTATCATAATATCAGGATTTATAAGTTTAACCTCAGCCGCAATCTCTTCAACCGGATGTCTAAGCCCCCCAGCAGATTCACTTATTTGAATAAAAACACTATCAATCTCTCTATCATCTTCAATAGCCGCTACTATTTCATCAACGCTTGCTGGGGTATCCCAATCGTATTGAAGTTCTTTATAAGAAATTCCATAAGCTTTACAGATTTTACCCCATCTCTCTCCAAATTTTCCGGCGTTAATAGTTAGGGCTTTGTTTTTTACGATATTAATTACAGCCGCTTCCATTGCCCCAGTTCCTGAGCTTGTTAAAAATACCGCTTCTGGAAAGTGGGTTAGATTTTTAAACTTATTTAAAGTATCAATTAAAATCTCTTTAAATTCAGGCGTTCTATGATGAATTGTTTCATTAAGAAATGTTTTTCTAACAAAAAGAGGAATCTCAACTGGTCCTGGTGTTGCTAAAATCATTTATTACCTCCTAACTTTTGAGCAATTTTCTCTGCGTCAAATCCAAAATGCTTATAAACCTCACTGCCTTTTCCGCTTGCCCCAAAACTATCCATTCCAATCACTTCATCGGCATATTTATACCACTCAAACCCTCTGTTAGCCTCAATTGCAACGACCCTTCCTTTTAGTAACTCTTTTTTAAACTCCTCATCTTGCTTATCAAACAAATCAAAACACGGCACACTAACAACCCGTGCATCAAGCATCTTAGCAACATCCATTGCCAAATTTACTTCGCTGCCACTCGCAAGCAAAGTCAAATCATCCCTTCCATCTTTTAGAAGATAAGCACCTTTACTTAAATCCACTTGTTTTGGAGTTATGTTTTTTAGTCCTTGGCGAGATAAAGCAAATACAACTGGTGCATCAATATTTAAAGCCGCTTTCCACGCATTTACGTTTTCATTTGCGTCAGCTGGTCTAAATACATACAGATTTGGAATTGCTCTAAGAGATGTTAAATGCTCAACTGGCTGATGAGTTGGTCCATCTTCTCCAACCACGATGCTATCGTGAGTAAAAATCCAATAATTTTTGTGAGAACTAAGCGCTGCAATTCTAAGAGCACCTCTTAAATAATCGCTAAATACCAAAAAAGTAGCAGCAAAAGGTAAAAATCCATAAGCACTAAGGGCGTTATTAATTGCTCCCATTGCATGTTCTCTAATTCCATATTGAATATTTCTTCCATGTGGAAACTTATCTTCATCTTTTAGCCAAGTATTGTTACTTGGAGCAAGGTCTGCACTACCTCCAAGAAAACTTGGAATAGCTGCTGCAATTGCATTTAAAATCTCTCCATTACTTTTTCTTGTTGCAATAACTTCACCCTCTTTAAATTCTGGCCATTTGATTTTAGAAAAATCTTTTTCAAAAAAGGCTTTTATCTCTTTAACCCTTGCTTTTTTCTCCCACTCTTTTTCAAAAAGCTCGCCTTTTTCCTTTACGCATCTAAATCTAATCAAAACATCATCTGGCACATAAAAAGTCTTATTAGGATCAAATCCAGCTACCTCTTTTGATTTTTTAATAACATCTTCCCCAAGCGGAGCCCCGTGAGTTTTTTCGCTTCCTTCAAGTCCAACAGCCCCTCTTGCAATAGTTGTCTTTGCAATAATTAAAGTCGCTCTTCCATCAGATTCTCTGGCTTTGATTAAAGTCTTTTTAATATCATCAAAATCGTGTCCGTTCATTTCAAGCACTCTGAAATTTTGAGCCTCAAATCTTTTTTTAATATCATCTTTAAATACCTCTTCAACTTCACCCTCAATTGAGATATTGTTTGAATCATAAATAATTATCAAATCTTCAAGTCCAAGCGTCCCAGCAATTGAGCACGCTTCATAACTTATCCCCTCTTCCAAATCACCATCCCCACAAAAGCACCACACTTTATGGTCAATTTCTGGGAATTTTTTGCTTATATACTTTTTTGCCATTGCAAATCCAACTGCATTTGCCACGCCCTGCCCAAGAGGTCCTGTTGTTACTTCAATCCCGGGAGTATGTCCATATTCAGGGTGACCTGGGGTTTTGCTTCCAAGCTGTCTAAAAGACTTTAAATCATCCATTGAAATATCATATCCCCAAAGATAAAGCATAGAATAAATTAAAGGGGTTGCATGACCACCTGAGAATACAACTCTATCTCTATTAATAAAATCTGGATTATGAGGGGTAAGTCTAATTACATCACTAAATTCAACCATAATATCAGCAAGCCCAAGAGCAGCTCCTGGATGCCCTGATTTTGCCTTCTCTACCATATCAGCTGCTAAAAACCTTATAGTATCTGCCATCTTTTTTTTCATTTCTAAATCCATTAAATCTCCTTTGTAAGTTTTTCTATTATACTTTTTAATTCCGGTAATTTAAGAAAAATCGTATTCCAAATTAACATAAAATCTATCCCAAAATATTCATGATTAATTTTATTTCTAAAATCAACAATATACCTCCATTTATAATTTGGATATTTTTCTTTTAAAAAATGATAAATATTTTTAGTAGCTTCTCCTATTATTTCAAATTCTCTAATTACTGCTTGATAAGTTTTTCTATCATTTTTAAAGTCCTCTAAATTATATCCTTGAACATAATCATAAATTGCATCAATACTTTCTAAAATATCATTTAAAAATAGCTCCTTTGAACGTTTAATTGACATCTATAATATCCCTTTTTACACTTTTAACTATTAAAGGTTTTATCATATCCATTGTGGCTAAATCAACTTCTTTTCCAAATCTCTTTTTTATCACTTCTTCAAATTCCATATATTCAAAAATTGTTGCATTTTCTCTAAACTCAACCATCAAATCAATATCACTATTCTCTTTATCTTCTCCTCTTGCAACACTTCCAAAAAGATAAATTTTTTTTATTCCATACTCTTTTTCAAATCTTTTTTTATTTTCTTTTAAATATTTTAAAACCTCTTTTTTTATACTCATTTT
>JAMOSZ010000086.1 GCA_027062625.1 Nautiliaceae bacterium | reverse complement strand
ATTTTAAAACCTCTTTTTTTATACTCATTTTTTATGCCTATAAAGATATTTTTCTAAAATCTTGCTAAGTTCTTTTCTTAAACTCTCATCAAAACCTTCAAGCTCACTTTTTAATTCATCAGCAAGCTTATTGGCTTCTTTCCTTGCCCCTTCTTCTCCCAAAAGAGTTACAAAAGTATTTTTGTGAGTATCAATTCCGGTGGTTTTGCCCGTTTTTGTCTCATCTTCCAAATCCAGCAAATCATCTTGAATTTGAAACAAAAGCCCAAGTTTTAAGCCAAATTCATAAAGTTTATCTGCTAAATCTTTTTTATTTACAATAATTGCTCCCATTTTAAGAGATGCGGCAATCATTTTTGCGGTTTTATTAAAATGAAGTTCTTTTAATTCTTTTAAAGTTAACTTCTTATTCTCAAAATAACAATCAATTGCCTGCCCTAAAACCATCCCAAAAGGTCCCGCATTTTCTGAAAGAGTTTTAATTAGCTCAATTTTTACATCACTATGCATAGGAGCGTTGCTTAATACTTCAAAAGCATAGGTATTTAATGCATCGCCAACTAAAATAGCAGTAGCTTCATCGTAAGTCGTATGAAGGGTTGGATGTCCGCGTCTAAGGGCTGCATTATCCATTGCGGGTAAATCATCGTGAATAAGAGAGTAAGTGTGAATAAGCTCAATCGCAAAAGCAGCATACTTTGCATTTTCTACCAAAAGCGGATTATAAGCTTTTACCACGGCTAAGAGGAGATTTGGTCTAAACCTTTTCCCCCCAGCCTCTAACATCTCATTTAAAGCTTTTTCATAAAAAGGGTGAAAGGTATTAACTCTTATTTTCTCATCCATATATCACCTTAAAATTTTTGTGCTATTTTACCGAATTTAACCCCCCAAACATATTAAGCGCTTCTCTTTTTTTATCTTCAAGCGCCATTTTCATAGCATCGTTTATAGCACTCATCAAAAGAATTTGCAAAGACTCCTTATCTTCAAGTAAGCTATCATCAATTTTTAAATCAATAACTTCCATCTTCCCATTTACACTCGCTTCAACAAGCCCCCCACCACTCTTTGCGGTATAGATTTTATTATCGGCTTCTTGGAGTTGCTCTTGGAGCTTTTTCATCATCTCATTTAAATCAAACATCACTCCTCCTGTAAGTAAGTTGTTTTTTCAATTATATTATTGTTATCATCCACAATTAAAACAGCTGGCTTAAAGCTTTTTGCTTCTTCTATGCTCATATGAGCATAAGCGATAATTATTACCTTATCTCCTGGATGCACTTTCCTCGCAGCCGCTCCATTTAGACAAATATCTCTTTTGCCTCTCTCACCTTTAATTACATAAGTAGAAAATCTCTCTCCATTGTTGATGTTTACAATATCAACCTTTTGCCCCACAAATAAGTTTGCCTCTTCCATTAACTCTTCATCAATGGTAATAGAGCCTACATAGTTTAAATTTGCATCGGTTACGGTTGCCCTGTGAATTTTGCTATAAAGCATCTCTATTGTCATTCTTTTTCCTTACGCCCAAAATTCCTTAGGAATTAAATACTCCTCAACCGGTTTTCCACCGATTATATGTTCTTTTAAAATCCTATCAATCTTCTCTTTATCCAAATCAACATACATATAACTACCAGGCTCAACAAGCATTACCGGTCCAAAGTTACATCTATTAAGACATCCAGTTGGCACAATCCAATTTGTCATAGGATCAATCCCCATCTCCATCATTTTTTGCTGAGTATATGGAAATAAATCCTCTTTTCCTTCTCTAACACAGCTTGGCTTTGGAAAGTTTGGAGGTCTTTTAACCTGGCACATAAAAATTATATTTTTGGGCTTTGGCATTTGCATATATGCTCCTTTTTTATATCAATTTTATCAAATTTTCTTTACTAAAACTACTTTTGCTTTGATTTTTTCAAAATATTTTCTCATAATATCTTCAACTCTTTTTTTATCAAGCCTACCTACCCCAGTCCCAAGCAAAGGGGTAATTACCACTGCATCCTTATCTTTTAAAAAAGATGCTATATTCTTACAAATCCTCTCAATTCTATCATAATCTGGATTAATTTTCTTTGCAAAAGGTCTATAATCCATAACAGCTGCGTGAATTGTAAACTTATACTCATCACAAGGATAAATAGTAATAGCAATATCTCCTGGATTTAAAAATCCGTTTTTCTTAACCCATTCATCCATAACCTCTTGAAGTTTTGGACACATCATCCTCAAAGCCCCGCTAACCCCGCTTCCAAGCTTTAAAATAGTGTTACTTGGGTTTATTATAAAATCCCCTCTAAAATCTTTTATATCCCCAACTCTTCTCTCAAACATTGAATAACCTCTTTGTCTTTAAATTTTCTTTTTTCTTTACAATATTCAATAGCCTCCTCATCTCCTTTACCAAGGACAAACAAAGAAGCTTTTTTTCTTTTCGCAAGCAAAAGCCCTTTCTTTATCGCTTCTTTTCTATCTAACACAATCTCAAAAGGAGCCTTTTTAATTCCTTTTGATATCTCTTTGCAAATCTCTTTTTTATCTTCGCATCTTGGATTGTCTTCTGTAAGAATTATATAATCAGCTAACTTACCAGCAACCTCTCCCATTTTTTTCCTCTTATCTCTATCCCTCTCTCCACCAGCCCCAAAAACGACTATCTTTTCACCCTCAATACTACTTAAAACCCTCTCCATTCCATCAGGAGTATGGGCAAAATCGACTATTACTAACGGCTCTTTACTAACAATCTCCATCCTACCACTAACCCCGCCAAACAAAGGTATAAACTTCTTTAATTCATCAATCTCTTTTTTACTCAATAAAGAAGCCATTTTTAAAGCCAAAGAGAAATTCATTTTATTAAAATCCCCAGCCATTGGAATATCCTCAACAACAGGCTTTTCTATCACAAAAAGGTTTTTTTTATTAAACCTAAAATCAACTCCTCCAATTTCTACATACTCTTCTTTTCTATTCCCAGCTACCACTTTTATAGCCTCATCTTGTAAAAATGATTCTTTAACCTTTTTATACTCATTAAGAGTTTTATGAAAATCAAGGTGGTCTTGGGAAAATGAAGTAAAAGCTTTGGCAAAAAAATCAATTCCTTCAATTCTGTTTTGAGCAATTGCGTGGGAGCTCACCTCCATTACAAAAAAGTCGGGTTTATAATTAAAAACTCTTTTAATGGTTGTTAAGATTGGAGGAGTTGTTAGGGTTTTTTCTTCTTTTTTTTCTCCATTTACAAAAAAACCCTCTGTGCCTTGGGTAGCTACGCTAAACCCAAGTTTTCTTAATAAAAAAGATAAAACAAATGCTGTTGTAGTTTTACCATTAGTCCCCGTAATTCCAATAAACTTTGTTTTAAGATTTAATTTATTTAAAAGTTCTTTTGGAGTTATATAATTTTTTATACCTTTTGCATATTTTGCATTTTGAGCAGTTTTAAGAAAAATTTTAGAAGAAGTTAAATCTTTTGTATTATCAGTTATTAAATTATTTTTTAAATAGTTTATTAAATCCATCTATTAACTCAGCATCATCAATTTGTAATACTAAATCTTCCAAATAATTAAGTGCTTCATCTCTTAAATCAAACTTTAAAAGCATCTCGAAAAATCTAATAATTTCTTCCCTACTCTCAAACAAAATATTTGAAGAAATCATCAAATTTTCAAGCTCCTCCTTTGAGGTTATCGCATCTTCTACCTCTTTAAAAAACACTTCAACTCTTTCCATAAATCCTCACTTAAAAAGGAGAAGAGATCTCCTTAAAAAGAGTATTTTGCAAGCTCATCAAGCTTATCTTCATACCCATGTGGCACATTCATAACCACAAGTTCTGGATGAATTTTCTCTTTTAAGGCTTTCTCTATCCCGTATTTCAAAGTAGCCCCAGCACTTGCACATCCAACACATCCGCCTTGGAGTTGCACAAATACAATCGGCTTTTTAACATCAATCAATTTTACATCGCCTCCATCCATTTGAAGCATTGGGCGAATCTTTTCAATTACGTTTGATACCGCTTCTTTTAGCTCCTCATTTGAAAAAGGAATACTCATTTTATTCCCCTACAAATTCAATAATACACATCTCAGCCGCGTCACCTCTTCTAAATCTTGTTTTGATAATTCTTGTATATCCGCCGTTTCTGTTCTGATATTTTGGTGCAATAATCTCAATTACTTTTTTAGTAGCTGCTTTTGCTCTTTTGTTTGAACCAAGTTTGCTATAAACATATCTATGAGTATTTAAATCATCACTTTCTTTTGCTCTTGTAACGATTTTTTCAATGTATCTTCTTAACTCTTTTGCTTTTGGAATTGTTGTCTCAATTCTCTCATTTTCAATTAAATCGCAAGCAAGGTTTCTAAGAAGTGCTCTTCTGTGCTCACTATCTCTTCCAAGCTTTCTATATCCGTGTTTATGTCTCATTACTCTTCTCCTTTAAGTTGTGCTAACTTCTCTTCAATAGCTTTTTTAATATCAAGTTTTAAAGGCTTACTTAAAGAAAATCCTTTCTCTTCAAGTTTTTCAAAAATCTCTTCAAGAGACTTTGTTCCAAGATTTTTAATGTTTGAAATTTTCTCTTTACCCATTAAAACAAGCTCACCAATATATTTAATTCCAGCTCTATCAAGGGCATTAAAACTTCTACTTCTTAAATTAAGTTTTTCAATTGGCTCAAACAAAATATTATACTCTTCTGGCAATTCAAAACTCTCATTTTTTGCAGTTTCTAAATTAAACTCTTTTGAAAACACTGCAAATTGATTTAAGTAGTTATTTACTGCATTTTTAAAAGCCTCAATTGGTTTAATTTGACCATCAGTTTCAATCTCAAAAATAACTTTTTCAAAATTTGGATCATCTTCAACAAGCATATTTTCTATATTATAAACTACTTTTTTAATTGGAGAAAAATATGCATCAAGCCCAATATACCCTTCTGGGATTTCATCTCTAAAATTCTCAACTGGTACAAATCCCATTCCCTTTTTGATAATTAAAGATAATTTAAGCTCTGCTTCTTCATTTAAAGTTGCAATATATTCATTAGGAGTAACCACATCAACTTCATCAGTAATTAAATCTTCACCTTTTATCTCTTTTGGGCCAACAAAAGTATAATCAACTTTTACTTCATTTTTTTGATGGTCTTTAATTTTAAATCTTATATTTTTAAGATTGATAATAAAGCTTGCTACATCTTCAAGCATACCTTTTAAACTATCAAATTCGTGCTTTACCCCTTCAATTTTAAGTGCTACCGGAGCATATCCAAGAGTAGAAGAGATAATAGTCCTTCTTATTGGATGAGCTACACTAACTCCAAATCCAGCTTCAAAAGGAGAAACTTCAATTCTTGCGAAGTTTCCCTCCTCAGTGTAAGAAAAATCAGTTGGAACCAATAAAGTAGTTTTAATTTTATTCATTTTTTACCCTTATTTAGAGTATAACTCAACTACAAGTCTCTCATCTACTGGAATATTTACTTCACTTCTTTCTGGAATTCTTTGAAAAACTCCTACCATTTTCTCTTTATCAACATCAATCCAAGGAACTAAACCAGTTTGAGCTCTAAGTTCAAGTGCTCTTTGAATTTGAGGATTATTTTTTGATTTTTCTCTAATTTCAATTCTATCACCCTCTTTTACCAAATAAGAAGGGATATTTACTTTTTTACCATTTACTAAAACATGTCCGTGAGTTACAAGTTGTCTTGCTGCTCTTCTTGTAGTAGCAAATCCCATTCTATAAACTACATTATCAAGTCTTCTTTCAAGAAGCCTAATTAAGTTTTCCCCTGTTGAGCCTTCTTGTCTATTTGCTTCTTTAAAGAATCTTCTAAATTGCTTTTCAAGCACTCCATAATAGTATTTAATTTTTTGTTTTTCTCTTAATTGTTGTCCATATTCAGAAATTTTTGTTCTTCTTTGTCCGTGCTGACCTGGTGCATAAGGTCTTCTATCAAGCGCACTTTTACCAGCAAGTCTTCTCTCACCTTTAAGCTCTAAATTAACCCCAAGTCTTCTCTCAATTCTCTCAACCGGTCCTATATATCTTGCCATTGTTATACCCTTCTTCTTTTTCTTGGTCTACAACCATTGTGTGGAAGTGGAGTAACATCTTTCATCCAAAGTACTCTAATACCATCAATAGCACCAACAGTCTTAACTGCTGTCTCTCTTCCTCCACCTGGTCCTTGTACTTTAATACCTACTTCTTTAATCCCATACTCTTTTGCTTTTGCCATAACATCTTCTACTGCTTGTTGAGCTGCAAACGGAGTTGATTTTTTACTACCTTTAAATCCAAGGGCACCAGCACTGCTCCAACAAAGGGCATTCCCAGCCTCATCAGTTACAGTAACCATTGTGTTATTAAATGTAGCTGAAATATAAACTACGCCTCTTCCTACTTGTTTTTTAACTTTTTTCTTTTTAGTTAGTTTTCTTTTTGCCATATCCTACCCCTTATTTCGCTTTTACTGCACCAACAGTTTTTCTTTTACCTTTTCTGGTTCTTGCATTAGTTTTTGTTCTTTGACCTCTAACTGGAAGCCCACGTCTGTGTCTAAGTCCTCTATAACATCCTAAATCCATAAGTTCTTTAATGTTAAGTTGCACAATTTTTCTAAGCTCACCCTCTACAATATAGTTATTTGCAATCTCTTTATTTAAAAGAGAAATTTCTTCTTCTGTTAGTTCATAAACTCTTTTATTTGGATCAATTCCAGTATCTTTTAAGATTTTTCTACTAAGAGTAAGTCCTATCCCATAAATATATGGAAGTGCATATTCAATTTTTTTCTTTTTAGGTAAATCTACCCCTGCAATTCTTGCCATGTTTTATCCTTGTCTTTGTTTATGTTTTGGATTTTCACAAATTACCCTAACAACACCTTTTCTTCTAATAATTTTACATTTAGGGCAAATTTTTTTAACTGATGCTCTAACTTTCATTTCATCTCCTTAAATTTAATACCCCTTAGGTCTCTCAAAGACCAGCCCTTGCACTATCTATAAAAAATAGATAATGCAAAGCCTCTTTGATAGTTTTAGGGAATTGGAATTATAACATATTTATCTAAATTTTTTTTTATAAAATTTCCTTCTAAAAAGGAATTAATACACAATTACCTCATTACTTAGGCTTTTTTTCTTAACTCTTTTAAAAATAAGATAAACTCTACCATTTTTAACTTCAAAAACATACTTATTATCGCCTTTTAAAACATTAACTTTAAAATAACTTCTCCCATTATAATACATAACTCCATTTTCCACACTTATTGAATAGTCTCTATTTTTTGTAATAAAATTAAAAACTACTTTTTGCCTATCAAAAGTTCCTCTTAAAAAGAGAGTATCTTTATTTTTCAAATTAATATGCGATTTATAGCGAATATAATCTATTACGCTATTTCTCAAAAACACAGCATTGCTAAAAATCAAATCAAAACTTCCTTTATTTTTTACGCTAATAGTTCCAGTAACATTTCCTTTAATAAAAGGCTTTATTCCAACATATCTAAAAAATTTACCAGCGGATGTATTTAATTGGATATTTATTCCATTGTTATAATAACCTATTAAATCTTTATTTTTAAAGTTTAAGATATTGTCTTTTGTAGAGTATGAAAAATCAAAATATTCTCCAATTTTTAAAGGATAGAGAGTATATCTTCTTAGCCTATTTAAATAAACAAATGCTTTTGAGTTTACAAAAATAAATCCTCCATCTTTATTAAGATTTAAATTTCCCTTAGCAAAGTTAGAGATATAATCAAGCCTAAACTCATACTTATTTGGAGAAAAGATATTCCCATTTCCTTTAAATTTAAGCTTAGAAACAACTGGCAGAGTAGTTGAGCCATTAAAATCATAATTAAGCATAATAAACTTTTGCTTACTAAATGATAAATTCAAACTCCCATTTATAAACCCTAAATTAATACCAACCATTTTTAAAAGAGAAGCAAAATCAAAATAATTTCCCTTAAAGTTTCCACTACAATTTGACTTTGTACACAAAAAATCAAAATTACCAAATCCTTTTGCAAAAGCTGCTTTTCCACTTACCAAAAGCCCATTACCTTCTCTCACATTTCCTCCTGCAATAACTCTACCATACAAAAATTTAAACATCTCATGCAAATTATTAAAATTAGCCTCATAAGTAGCATTTAAAGGGGATAACTTACCATTTAAAGATATCTCATTACTACCTTTTTTAAAAATAGCGGAAAAATATCCATTATCACTATCAAAGTGAGTCAAACTCATACTCTTAATAAAAGGAATAACTGATAGTTTATCAAGTAGCTTATCTTTATCAAAAAAGAAAAAACCCATAAAAATTATAAAAATAAAAGGCAAAACCCTTTTCATCCTCTCTCCTTAACTTCAAGTGGCGTTTCAAAATAGATGCTATTGCTTGGAAACGCAAATGCTGTGCCATTTTTCTCTACGATTTCTTTAATTTTTAAGTTAATATCTTCTCTTATTCTTAAATACTCGCTCCAAACCGCCGTAGTTGTAAAAAAGTAACAAAAAATACTAAGAGAACTATCTTCAAATTCATCAAAGTATATCAACAAACTCTCATCTTTTGCAACCTCTGGATGAGATAAAAGCATACTTCTTATATCTTCAACCACCTTTTTTACAACCTCAACCGGAGTATCATAAACAAGCCCAACTCTCATAACGACTCTTCTTTTGTTTCTACGAGAAAAATTCTCTACATTTGAATTTGCAATAATTGCATTTGGAACAATTATAAGCCTTTTATCAAACGCCCTTATTTTTGTAGTCCTAATCCCAATATCTTCAACAATCCCCTCAGCACTCCCAACTTTTATCCACTCTCCAATTTTAAAAATATTATCAGTCAAAATCGCAATCCCTCCAAAAATATTTGCCGCGGTATCTTTTGCCGCTAATGCAAAAGCAAGACCACCAAGCCCAAGAGATGCGATAAAGCCTGTTACATTAATACCCCAATCTTGTAAAAGTGCAATAACCCCAATTGAGATAATCAAAATCTTAGTAATTTTAATAATAAAAGATGCAAGCTCCTTGCTTGCTTTTCCAAATTTACCAAGCACTTTATAAACATAATCTTCAAATTCCGTTATTAAATTATAAATTGCCCAAAAAATATCAAATATCAAAAGCCCTTTTAAAATGTGTTTTATTAAATCAACATCAATTCCTAAAAAAAGAAAGAAAAAGTAAAGCCCTCCAATTACAAACAAAAACTTAAAAGGACCTTCAATTGCGTTGATAAATTTATCATCAATATCGTTTTTTGTTTTAGCCGCCAAAAAAGAGACACTTTTTAAAATATAAAGAACTACTACTTTTCTTAAAATTAAAAAAAATCCAAGAGAAATAAAGGCTAAAATTACCTTATAAAGAGGTTGAGAGAGTATTTGAATATTTAAAATCCTAACAAGCTCTGTAAAAAAATCACCTTTCACTATTATCCCTTTTTAATAAATTCTCTTCTAACATTATATCAACAATCTCCTTAAAAGTAGGTGCAGCCGAATGAGAAGCAAAATAATATGGATTTGGCATATTGATTTTATAAAATACAACTCCTATTGTATATTTGTGCTTTTTATCATTTGCAAATCCAAAAAATGATGAATTATAAACATTTATATACTTTTTCTCTTTTAAAGAGAAGATATGAGCCGTCCCTGTTTTACCAGCTGTAAAAATCCCATCAACATACGCACTCTTTCCAGTCCCTTTTAACACTACATCTCTTAACATATTCAAAATAATCTCAGAAGTCTTTGGAGAGATTATTTTTATTTTTTGATTGCTTTTAAAAGCTATACGAGGAGTTACTAAAAATCCGTTATTATTAAAAACATCAAAAGCCTTTAAAAGCTGCACAAAAGTTACACTTATCCCATATCCAAACCCAATACTTATCTTATTTCCAGGATATCTAAGCTCCGTTGCACTTCTTATTGGCTTAACCTCTTCAAAAGGTAAATCAATTCCACTTTTTTTACCAAACCCAAATTTCAAAAGCCCATCTCTTATCTCTTTTCCGCTTAATCTAAATGCAAGCTTTGCAATTCCAATATTGCTTGAATAAGTAATAATATCATCCAAGGTAAGTTTTTTAAATGGAATATCATCTCTTATTGCTTTTTTTCTCCATTTTGGCTTCCAATATCCATTAAGCCCATTAATAACTTCATTTAGCTTTACTTTCTTATTTTCAAGCAAAATTGCCATCAAAAAAGGTTTCATAACAGACCCAGGCTCAAACAAATCCTTAACGGCTGAGATTTTCATATTTTTAATATCTTTTGGGGTAATTTTGTTTGGGTCGTATCTGTTAGAAGATGCTATTGCAACTATTTTTCCACTCTCACTATCCATAACCGCTGCTACAATGTTAGAGACATTATACTCTTTTGCTTTTTTATCAAGAAGCTTTTCTATCCTTCTTTGTAAGATTAAATTGATATTAAGCTTTATATCCTCCCCATTAATAGCTGGGGAAATTTTAGTATTTTTATTAAAAACAATATTTCCAAAAACATCCCTATTACCTCTTATAAATCCATCTTTTTTCTCTTTTAACCTTTTATCGTAATAATACTCAATTCCATTTTCACCCCTTTTTATATCACTCCGATACCTTCCAAGATATGGCTCAAAAGTATCTCCATATGGATACTCCCTTACAAAATCCAAATTCTCAATATAATACCCTATCCTATATCCACTCTTCTCATCAATTCTAAATACTCTAAACTTATCAAGAATGTGTCTTAAATAAATTAAATCTTGCTTTGTCTTTAAATCAACAATTCCAAGCAAAACATTTTTATTAGGATTTGATTTTAACCTTTCTCTAAGCTCTTTTGAAGAGATGCCAGAATAGATAGAAAAAAGCTTAATAAACATCTCTTTTTTTGTCGAGTCAATATAACGGGGCAAAATATAAACTCCATAAACTTGCTTACTTTTTGCCAAAATAAACTTATCACTCTTTATCTTTCCTCTTAGCGCAATCTTTTTTTTTGTAATTTCAGGAGAAATAAAATATTTTGGTTTAGACAAAGCTCTATACAAAAAAACTATAAAAATCAACAAAGCAACAAGCACAAACATCCAAAAAAAGAGAGAAATTCTATTTTTTCTTTTTGCTTTTTCCATTTAAAATAACCTCTTTATGATAAAATACTTTGGGGCTAAATTATACTAAAAAGGGATAAGTTGAATATTAATTCTTTAAGCAAATATCAAAAAAGAATAATATTAATCGTCTTTTCTTTAATGGCAATTGGCGGCATATTTTCTTATTCTCTTCCACTATTTTTAGAAATTCAAAAAGAGCTTCCAACAAACTATTTTTTCATAAGATATTTAATATTTGCAAGTTTGTCTTTTTTTATAATTTTAATACTATCAAAAATCAATCCAAAATTTTTTAATTTCATTGGATTTTCAATTTTTATAATATCAGGACTATTAATTCTACTTATACCTTTCTTACCTTCTCAATTTGCTCCTATAATAAAAGGAGCAAAAAGATGGATAAAACTTGGACCTCTTTATATTGCACCAGTTGAATTTTTTAAAATTGGACTTATATTTTTTATTTCTTGGTCCTTTACTCGCAAAATCCAAAAATTACACTCTCTAAAAGAAAATCTTAAAATGCTTTTACCATATTTAATAGTCTTTGGAATGATTTGGGGAGTTATTCTTTTTGGATTATCAGATTTTGGACAGGTTTTAGTTATGTTTTTAATATTCTTATTCACTCTCCCAGTAGCAGGGGCTACAAGAAAAACAATTCTTATCTCATTAACAGTAGTATTTTTACTCCTAATCCCAGCAATCTTACTAAAACCTTATAGGATGCAAAGAATAATTGACTGGATGAGCAATATCCTTCCAAACAATCACTTACAAAAACCTCTCTCAAATACAATCCAAATCCACGAATCACTAAATGCAATATACCACGGAAAAATAAGCGGAGTTGGAATGGGAGATGGAATTTTTAAACTTGGTTTTCTAAGCGATGTGCATACTGATTTTGTACTTGCCGGAATTTCAGAAGAGATTGGAATAGTTGGAATTGGAATTATTACTTTTTTAGTTCTTGCCTTAATTTATAATATATTTTTAATCTCTTTAAAAACAACCAAAAAAGAGTATCATCTATTTGGATTTGGAATTGGAACTCTTTTAATGATTCACTTTGTTTTAAATAGCCTTGGCATCACTTCCATAATTCCTCTAAAAGGATTAACTATTCCTTATATAAGCTATGGAGGAAGCTCAATGATTGCTATGTCAATTGGAATTGGGATGGTATTAATGATTAGCAAGGATAAAAAATGATAGCAATTACAGGAGGCGGTACAGGAGGACATTTAAAAATTGCAAGAGTTATAAAAGATGAGCTAAACAAAAGAGGAATAAAACCCATATTCATAGGCTCAACAAAAGGGGCTGATAGAGAGTGGTTTTTAGAAGATAGGGGATTTAGCGAAAAATATTTTTTAAATTCAAGTGGGATTGTAGACAAAAAAGGCTTAAAAAAGATAACTTCCCTAAAAAATATTATTTCTCTCTCTTTTAAAGCCCAAAAAATCCTAAAACGCCACAATATAAAAGCGGTTTTTAGCGTAGGGGGCTTTTCAGCCGCCCCAGCTTCTTTGGGAGCTCTTTTTTCAAACATCCCACTTTTTATCCACGAACAAAACGCCTATACAGGCACTCTAAATAGACTCTTAAAACCTTTTAGCAAACGTTTTTTTAATACTTTCCTCTACAACGACCCCTATCCAGTTGAAGAGATATTTTTTGAGAGTGCAAGAGTTAGAAAAGAGATTAAAACCGTAATTTTCCTTGGAGGAAGCCAAGGAGCTCTTGGGATAAACAATTTTGCACTAAAAATCGCCCCTATCCTAAATAAAAAAGGAATAAAAATAATCCATCAAACCGGAAAAAGAGACTTTAAAAGGGTAAAAGAGTTTTACAAAAAAGAAAAAATTCAAGCCAATGTCTTTGATTTTGACAAAAACTTAGCCAAAAAGATAGCAAGTGCAGACTTTGCAATAAGCAGAGCCGGAGCATCAACCCTTTTTGAGCTCGCATCAAATCAAATCCCAACCCTTTTTATCCCCTATCCTTATGCAGCCAAAGACCACCAGTATAAAAACGCTTCATACATAATAAAAAAAGCCGGAGGGCTTTTAAGAAGGGAAAATGAGCTTAGTTTAGATATAATTGAAGAGATTTTTTCTATAAATTTAAAAGATGTTTCACAAAAATTAGCTACCATCAATAAAAAAGATGGGGCAAAAATTATCGTAGATGAGGTGATGGATGTATTATCTGTTTAGATTTTTTTACGCTTTGGCTTCTGTAAAAATGCTTAGCAAACTATGGTGGATTGTGTATTATCTTGACTTTTTTAGAAAACCGATTGTATTTAAAAATCTTGATATTGCATTTCCTAATAAAAGCAAAAAAGAAAAAATAAAAATAGCAAAACAGACCTATAAAAATTTTTTATCTTTTTTTGAAGACACAATTGAATTTAAAAAAAATTCAGAAAAATTAGAAACAGTTAAAATTATAGGGGAAAATTATTTATTAGAAGCCATTGACTCAAATAAGCCTATAATATTAATGACAGCTCATTTTGGAAATTGGGAAATAAGTCCAAAAGTAATTTATAAAAAATATAAAAAACCAATGGCAATTATCATGAGAGAAATAGAAAACCCTAAAATAAATAAATTTTTCAAAAGAATAAGAGAAAACGATGATATAAAACTGATAAATAAAAAAAGAAGTTCGAGAGAAATTCTAAAAGCACTTATAAAAGAAAAAAGAATTCTTGGAATACTAATTGACCAAAAAACTTCAAATAAAACAGCACCTGTAATAGATTTCTTTACACCTACAAAGTTTAATCCCGCTCTCTCTAAACTTGCAAAAGCCACAAAAGCAATAGTAATTCCCGCGTTTAGCTATAAAAAAGATGGCAATTATATACTCGAATTTAAAATCCCAAGGGAATTTACAAAAGAAGATTCTATTGAAGAATTTACTCAATGGCAAGCTGATGTAATAAAAGAGATGATTATTTCTTATCCAACCCAATATTACTGGTTTCACGATAGGTGGAAGAAT
>JAMOSZ010000085.1 GCA_027062625.1 Nautiliaceae bacterium | reverse complement strand
ATCGTGTTTTGTGTTACATTCAGGACAAATCCAACTTCTATCGTTTAAGTTTAGATTTTCATTTACATATCCACAAACATTGCAAGTTTTGGTAGATGGGTAGTATCTATCAATTTTGATTAAGTTTGTTTTGTATTCAAGAATAGATACAAACTCACTAAAAGCATAATCACTTATCTTTTTGCCCCATCTCTTTTGCATTGCTTTTATGTTTAAATCCTCTATTGCGATATATTGATATTTTTTAGCAAGTTCATTTGCTAATTTGTGAAAAAAATCTCTCCTGCTATTAACTACTTTTTGATGTAGTCTTGCTAATTGTTTTTTAGCTGATTTGTAGTTGTTTGAGTTTTTAACTTTTTTTGATAACTTCTTTTGAAGTTGTTTAAGGTTATTAAGATACTTGAGATAATGTCTTGGAGCTTGAATTTGTGTTTTGTCTGATAAAGTTAAAAAAGTTTTCAATCCAAAATCAATGCCCACGATTTTACCCGATGAGGCATTGATTTTTTGATACTCTTTTTCTATTGCTACTAAGATTACATAATCTCCCACATTATCTCGCTTAATGGTTATGGTCTTTATCTTTCCGTCTATTGGTCTACTTAGCCAAAATTTAAACTTATAGCCATTAAGCCAGATAATATTGTTTTCTATCTTATACCCCGCCTGTTTAAGCGTATAACTTTTATATTTTGAAACTTTTTTGAATGATGGCGGAGATGATTTAATTTTTTTCTTTTTATTTCTAAAAAACAGTTTAAACGCTTTATCAATTCTATCGGTTATATCTTGAATTGCTTGTGATGGAACTTTTTTCCAGTATTGATATTTTGGAAGTTTTTTGAGTTTTGTTAAGTGCTTTTGAAGTTGATATTTATTCAAGTATTTTCCATAAAGTTTATAATATCTCTTATGCAAAGCTATACAGTGATTATAGATAATTCCAGCTATATTAATGACTTCATCTATTTTTCTTAATTTTTTTGTTTTGTAGAGTTTGTATTTATAGGTTAAAATCATCTTAACCTCTTTAAATAGTCATTCCATTTTTTCTTCTCTTTTTCTCTTTCACTTGTTTGCTGATTTTCTATATATTGCTTGATAACTTCAAGCGGAGCTCCACCTACCGTTGCTACAAAATAGCTGTTAGTCCAAAGAGAAATAAACAACATTTCTGTTTGATTTGTTTTTATCTACGCACTTCATTATTGTATGATATCAAAAATTATTGTATAACACAAATTGATAAAAGATTTCCAAAGAAGATAAACTCCCAAAAATCTTTTATCACCTTATATCCCCTTGGCTGATTGGGTAGGGCCTAAAAGCAAGGGCTTTATGGCGTAATTTGGTAAGTAAAACGGGATTTCCACTTCTCTTAAAGCTAATTAACGAAGTATTTGAGTTTGATTACTTAGAATACGGATGCCCTTCAAAAGAGCTTACAGATATTCAAGCCACATAGGCAAAAACTTTTGTGCCTTTTTTATTGTGGTAGTTGCTCCATGCCCTGGCAAGACCCTTTTATCATAAGGAATTTGTAAAAACTTTTTAATTGACTCTTTCATCTTTTTTGGGTCAGAATAGGGAAAATCAACTCTCCCAATACTTCCATCAAAAATAAAATCCCCACTAAACATCTCATCACCAATCTCAATTGTAACACTTCCTGGGGTATGACCCGGAAAATGACGGATTAAAATATCATAATCCCCTATTTTATAGCTACCCTCTTCCATTAAAACATCAGCCTTAACTTTTGGAGGATTATATCCAAAAGGGTCGTTTTCTAAAAAAAAAGCATCATCTTTATGGATATAAAGGGGGACATTAAAATACTCTTTTATCTTCTTACTATCCCACATATGGTCAAAATGCCCGTGAGTTAAGATAATAGCCTGAGGTTTTGCATACTTCTTTACAAACTCAAACGCCTCAACTCCTGGGTCAATAATTATCTTTTTATCCACTATGTAACAATTTGTATAAAACTCCCCACAAGGTTTTACTAAAATCTCCATCCTAACTCCTATCCAGCTATTGCAAAATCTATTGCTCTTTTTTCTCTTATTACATTAACTTTAATCTCACCTGGGAAATTAACTTCTTTGCTAATTTTTCTTGCTATCTCTCTTGCAAGCAATACAGATTCATCATCGCTTATTAAATCAGCCTCTACTATTACTCTAATTTCTCTTCCAGCATTCATAGCATACGCTCTCACAACTCCTTCAAAACTTCTTGCAATCTCTTCAATTTGAGTAACTCTTTTTAAGAAAGCTTCTAATACTTCTCTTCTTGCACCAGGTCTTGCAGCAGAGAGTGCATCAGCAGCACAAACAGCAGCCGCTTCAATACTTTTTGGTTCCTCATAACCGTGATGAGCCTTTATTGCATTTAACACAATTTCAGGTTCCCCATATCTTTTGCACAAATCATATCCAATACTAACATGATCTCCTCCTATTTCGTGAGTTAAAGCTTTACCAATATCATGTAAAAGCCCAGCTCTTTTTGCAAGCATCTCATCACCTCCCATCTCAGCTGCCATAATTCCCGCAAGATGAGCAACTTCAAGAGAGTGTCCAAGTGCATTTTGCCCATAACTTGCTCTATATTTAAGACGCCCTATTAATTTTACAATCTCTGGATGAATTCCAGCACTCATAAGCCCCAAATCAAGCAAAATCTCTTCACCCTCTTTTTTAGTCTTCTCTTCAAATTCCTCTGCTACCTTTTTATAAACTTCTTCAATCCTTGCTGGATGGATTCTTCCATCTTCAATAAGTCTTTTAATTGTCTCAACCGCAATTTGGCGCCTATAAATGTTAAAACTACTAACACTAATAACTCCTGGCGTCTCGTCAATTAAAATATCACACCCAGTTACCATTTCAAGAGTTTTGATGTTTTTACCCTCTTTCCCAATAATTCTTCCTTTCATTTCATCATCTCCAATTGAAACAACACTAATAAGCCTCTCACCCGCAAACTCTCCCGCATACCGCGTAGTAGCTTGGGCGATTATGTAATTTGCTTTTTGTTTTGCATTTTCAGTTGCTTCTTTTAACATTTTACGAGTCATATGAGCAATCTCTTCTTTTAAATCCTCTTTTGTCTTTTTTAAAATAAAATCCCTTGCCTCATCTTTTGTAAATCCAGCCGAATTTAAAATAACTCTCTCAACTTCATCAAGCTTCTTTTTATACTCTTCTTTTAATTTCAAAAGAGATTTTTGCTTCTCTTCAAACTCCCTTTTTAATTTCTCTAAAAATTCATTTTTCTTTTCAAGATTTTTTAAAGTCTCTAAAATCTGCTCCTCTTTTTTTGCAATATCTTCTAATTTTTCATTATACTCTCTATCAAGCTCCCTTTTTTTAACTTCAAAATCGTTATAAAGCTCAACTTCTAAACTTTTAGCATCTTGCTTTGCTTTTTGCAAAATAAGTTCAGCCTCTTTTTCTATTGCCTTAGCCTTGGCTTTTGCTTCTTGAAGATAGATATCCCTTTTTGAAGATTCAATCTTTTTTGCTATGAAAAATCCCCCCAGAGCGAATAAAAAAGAAACGAGAATAGTTTCTATTATCATTTTTTCTCCTTACATTAAAACTTATAAACTCATCTCCAACAACATCAAATTTATCACTAAGCTTACTTTTTGAGATACAAGGTCTAATTTGCACAAATACCACCTTAGGACGATACTTTAAAGAAGCAAAGAATCTATCATACATTCCTTTGCCAAATCCAATTCGCCTAAAATCGCTATCAATTCCAACAACAGGTACAATTGCTAAATCAATCTTTTGTAAAGTTTTTTGCTTATTTAGAGGCTCTAAAATGGAAAATTTTTTCCTTTTTAAAGGTAAAGCGTATTTTACCATTTTAAAACTCAAATCTTCCATAAATGGAACAAAAATAGTTTTTTTCTCTCTTCTTAACTTATTAATAAGCCCTCTTATTTGAGGCTCATTTTTAAGAGGAATAAACAAAAGAATATTTTTATAATTTTTCGCAATCTTTAAAAGCTCTTTTTCAATCTTTTTTGAAGCTAAATAGCGATTTACTTTAAAATTCTCTAAACATAACTTTCTAAAACTATTTTTCAATTCTTAGCCTTTTTGATAAAATTTCTAAAAAGGAGTTAAATGAAAAGGATATATATTTTACCATTTATTTTAATGTTTTTGACTATATCTTTGATAGGCTGCTCTAAAAAAGAGGAGAAAAATAACAAAATAACAAAAACAATAACTGATAAAGAGGGAAACACCATAAAAATAGTTAGCTTAAAAGAGTTTAACTTAACTTTTAAAAATGATAGTCTAATCTATCCAAATCAAAAAAGAGTAATACTATTTTGTGATAACTCTAACATTTGTAAGTCACAAGAAGACATTTTAAAAAAACTTAATGTAAATTACTCAAAAACATACAACACCTTTTTAATGGAACATTTTAAAATAGAAAATATTCCAACAACCATTGTTTTAGACAAAAACAAAACAATCAAATATGAAGGTTTTGCACCTTATGAAATTTTAAAAGCGGAGGGATTTTGATGTTTGGATTTTTTAAAAAAGCACTTGATAAAACAAAAGAAGCAATAAAAAGCGTAGTTGGAAGTGAGAAAAAAGAAAAAATTGACAAAGAACTTTTAGAAGAGGCACTGATTGAGGCTGATATTGATTATGAGTTAGTTGAAAAGATACTTGACAAACTCCCAAAAGAAGTTACAAAAGAGAAACTAAAAAAAGAGCTTCTAAAAATATTTGAGGTTCCTCAAAACAGAATAGAGATTAACGATAAACCCTATACATTCTTAATCATAGGGGTAAACGGAGCTGGAAAAACAACAACCATTGCAAAACTTGCCTACAAATACAAAAATGAAGGCTACTCGGTAATTTTAGGAGCGGGGGATACATTCAGAGCCGCTGCAATTGAGCAGCTTAGTCTTTGGGCTAATAAGCTTAATATTCCAATTATTAAAACCCGCCAAGGACACGACCCAGCAGCTGTTGCTTTTGATACAATTTCAAGTGCAAAGGCAAAAGGGATTGATATAGCCATAATTGATACAGCCGGAAGACTTCACAATAAAGTAAATCTTCAAAACGAACTTAAAAAAATTGTAAATGTAGCTAAAAAAGCCTACGAAAAAGCTCCCCATAAAATAATTTTAATAATTGACGCTACCCAAGGACAAAGTGCTATAAACCAAGCAAAAGTTTTTAATGAAATTATTGGAGTTGATGGAATTATTGTTACAAAACTTGATGGGACTGCAAAAGGAGGAGCACTATTTAGTATTGTAAATGAATTAAAACTTCCAATCTATTTTGTAGGGATTGGAGAAAAACCAGAAGATTTAGTTGAATTTGACAAAGAGGAGTTTGTTGATGGGATTTTAGAGGGGTTATATAGTGAGTAAAAAGGTATTTGAGTGTATTGAGTGTGGATACACAAGTCCAAAATGGATGGGTAAATGCCCAGGATGTGGGGCTTGGGATAGTTTTATTGAAGCAAAAGAAGAGAAAAAAAGAAAAATCTCTTCAAAATCAAAAATTTTAAAACTTGATGAGATTGAAAAAGAGGAAATCAAAAGATTTAGTACAGGTAATAGCGAGCTTGATTTGGTCCTTGGGGGAGGAATTGTCCCGGGTGAGCTTGTATTAATTGGCGGAAGCCCCGGGGTTGGGAAATCAACTTTAATGCTAAAACTTGCCGGAAATATTGATAAAAAAGTTTTATACATAGCAGGAGAAGAGTCCCCATCTCAAATAAAACTAAGAGCTAGCAGACTTAACCTAAAAAATAAAAACCTCTTTATTATGCCAGAAATTGTGCTTGAAAATTTTATTGATGAGATAAAAAATTATAACCTTGTAATAATAGACTCTATCCAGACAATCTACTCCAATGAAATTCAATCCGCCCCTGGCAGTGTTTCTCAGGTAAGAAATGCCACTTTTGAGCTTATGAGAGTTGCAAAAGAGAATAAAATTCCAATTTTTATCGTAGGACACATTACAAAAGAGGGCTCAATCGCTGGACCAAGAGTCTTAGAGCATATGGTAGATTGCGTTTTATATTTTGAAGGAGAAATCTCAAATGAAATTAGAATTCTAAGAGCTTTTAAAAATAGGTTTGGCTCAACAAGTGAAATTGGGATATTTGAGATGAAAAATAGCGGATTGGAAGTAGCAAAAAATAGAATATTTTTTGATAAAAAACCAACTCCTGGGAGTGTAGTAAGCGTAATTTTAGAAGGAAGCAGACCAATTATTCTTGAAGTTCAAGCATTAGTAAGTGAGAGTTACTCAATCCCAAAAAGAAGTGCAACTGGATTTGATATTAATAGACTTAATATGATTTTGGCTTTGCTTGAAAAGAAACTAAATATCCCACTAAATAGATACGATGTTTTTATAAATGTTGCGGGAGGAATTAAAATCACAGAAACTGGGGCAGATTTAGCAATTATTATGGCAATTGTCAGTAGCTTTAAAAACCGCCCAATTAGTAAAGAGAGTATCTTTATAGGAGAAGTTAGCTTAGTTGGAGATATAAGAGAAGTTGCAGGAATTGAGCAAAGATTAAAAGAAGCAGCAAACCTTGGCTTTAAAAAAGCTATAATTCCAAGCAAAATTAATCTGCCTGGAATTAAAACTTATGAAGTTAAAGAGGTTGAAAAACTATTTGAGTGGCTTTGAAGGTTTAGGGTTTGAATCTTTCTTTTTACAAGTTCCATTAAAATTACCACCCTTTTCAATTACAATATTTCTAACCAAAACACTCCCCTCAATTGTTCCATCCTTTAATATCTCAATCTCATCACAATCAGCAGTCCCCTCAAACACTCCACTCACAATTAATTTTTCAGCCTTAATATCCCCTTTTACAAACCCACTTTTTCCAATTGAAATAGAAGCTTTACATACCAAATTCCCTTCAAATTTACCATCAATATGCACATTACCATCAGTTTTTACATCACCTTTAAAATAAGCCCCTTTTGAAATTAGTGTTGTTTCTTTTGAGGCGTTATTATTGACAGGCTCGCTTTTATCAAAGATTCCCATGGTACTCTCCTTTCAAGTTTGAATATTTTGTAAAAATTCTTACCACTCCAATACATAAAGTAAAGCGGATTTAAAGGTTTATTATTATACCTAACTTCATAATGCAAATGTTGCCCGGTACTAAGTCCAGTATTTCCCATATATCCGATAATTTGCCCTTTTTTTACAAATTGCCCGGTTTTTACTTTTATATTTGGTCTAAGATGAGCATACAAAGTTGTAAATCCATATCCATTTATAAGCTTTACAACATATCCATACCCATAAGGATTTTTTCCAGCACCAGCTACAATCCCATTTGCTGTTGCATAAACTGGCACCTTGCCTCGTCTTCTTAAATCAATTCCTGGATGGAACTCTCTTTTTTTCAAGATAGGATGAATTCTCCATCCAAATTTTGAAGTAATTTTATATCTACCCTTAATTGGTGAACCATTTGGAAAAAAGATTAAAAGTTTATTTATCTCCTCTGGGGTTAAATTCTTAATATCAACACTTTCAAACTCAATATTTCCTCTAAGCCCTATTTTAGTCTCTAAATCATTAATCTTCTCAGCCAGTTTCCCAAGAGTTACTTGCTTTGTTAAAAGCTCTTCATTTAACTTATTCATTTTAGTTTTTAAATCCACCATCTTTAAATTAAGCTTATAAACCTCTTCTGATAAATGAGCCTTTTGAGCTTCTATGTTTTTTACTTTTGACTTTAAATACTTTATATAAGCAAACCCTCCGCCAAATACTAAAAGAATAATTACAATAACTGAAATGATTATAAATTTTACTACCTGGTGGACGGAGTAGTGCTTTGTCCCTTTTATAGTAGTAATGGTAATGAAGTATTTATTTTTAATTATTTCTCCTTTTTTAAAATAAACATTTTAGCCATTGGAAATAGGCTTTTATTTACAATTATATCATACTCTTTGAAATTTTTTAAAATATCCTCTTCTTTAAAAGATGCAACACTCTCTCCAAGCTTTTCATATTCCCTTTTCATCCCAAAAAAAGAAGCAATAAATGGCACAACTTTATTCATATACCATAAAACAAGCTTTCCTAAAAAATCATCCCTTCTTACCATCTCTACAATCCCAAAATATCCACCAACTTTTAAATAGCTATCCAAATTTTTTATTCCCTTTTTTATATCATCAAAATTTCTAATTCCCATAAAAGAGACTATCAAATCTGCTTTTTCATCTATTCTAAAATCCTCAGCCGTGCTTTTTATTATATAAATTTCTTTATTATTCTTTTTTAGCCTAAATCCATCTTGGATATAGCCTAACTTTTTAAAATTTTGAATAATCACCTTTACCATCTCTTCACTTGGCTCAATTAAATACATCTTATCAAAATCAAGACTCTTTGCCATCTTGCCAGTAGCACTTGCAACATCTACTAAAACTCCGTTTTGAATATGCTTTTTAAGCTCTTTTACAAAAATCCTCCTCCAAATTTCCTCAATCCCAAAACTAACTAAATTGACCATAAAGTCATACTTTTTTGCCAACTTATCATAAATTTTTATATCCATTCAAACTCCTAAACAATAATTATCTCCTCTTTAAGCTCTATTCCAAACTCATTAAAAACTCTTCTTTTTGCTTCATTAATCAAAAAAAGCATCTCCTCACACTTCCCTCCCCCAACATTTACAAAAAAGTTTGCATGCTTCTTACTAACCTCAACCCCGCCTTTTCTTACCCCCTTCATCCCAACTGCCTCTATAAGCCTTGCGGCAAAATCCCCTTTTGGATTTTTAAAAACACTTCCAAGACTTGGCTCGCTTGGTTGATTTGAGCGAAGATTTTTAAGATATAAATCAAGCTCATAATCAAACCCACTCTCTAACTCAAACAAAACCTCAAAAACAGGTTCGTTAATATTTGAATATCTATATCCAAACTCAACATCCTCCCTCCAACCACTAAGAGTTTTTATAGCAACTACCCTCTTACCAATCTCTTCACTCTTAACCCCAGCATTCATTCTAACACTTCCTCCAATACTTCCTGGAAGCTTTGCTAAAAATTCAAACCCTCTTATATTGTTTCTTTTGCAAAAATTATAAAGTCTTCTATTTTGAGTTTTAGCCCCAACCCTTAAATAACCTTTTTTTACCTCAATAAAATTATATCTTTTATCCAAAATCCCAAGATTATCTCCCCTAACTACCAAAGTATTTGTAGCCCTTCCAATAATAAATTCTCCATTGAAATTATCTTCATCAATTACCCTAACCTCAACAAATCTTCCCATATTAATAGAAGAAAACCTTGAAAAGTCAATCTTCATTCTTAATCCCAACAACTCTCATAACCGCATCATCAACTCTTTTTAGCTCATCTTGTGTTAATTTAGTAACAACTCCCCTATCAAACAAAACTTTCCCAGTAGAAATTATCCCAATCGCAGTTGCTACAATTTCACTATCTTTTCTCATCAAATCCCTCTTTGGAATAAAGACTCTATAATCTCCTCCTAAAATTTGTCCAGACAAAGGCAAAACTACAATAGTGTGATAAACCCCCTCAAAACACGCTCTATTCAAATAATCATTCTGATAAATCAAAAATGGTCTAACCTTGGAAGATGATGTTAATTTTGCAAAATAAATCTCTCCTCTCTTAAACAAAGGAACCTTATTGCCTTTAAACTCTCCTTCAAAAAATTCAACATAACTCTGTCTTTGAGTGCGAGGTTTGCACTTTAAGCTAAGCTCATTTCTTTTTAACCACTCCTTAAACAAACCTTATCTCCTTATACTCTCTTGGTATCATATAATCTCTAACATCTCCAACAAAAGGCAACAAATTATGCTCCCATCCTAAGCGATAAAGCGTATTAATAGCATCAATTTGCTCCTCACTCAAAGCAATTGACTTATCGTTTGCATACAAAGACAAATACCTCTCCAAAATATCATCCTCTACCCTAACAAGCCCTCTTTGAATTAACATATTTGCTAAAAGTTTTTTATGAGAATTTGCAATTTTTACGGCTTTTGTCAAAATATCTTCAATATTAATAGCATCAATTAAAGGCAAAGACCTCCTTATTGCCATCCCCCCAAGTGGCAAAGGCTTATCTCCAACAAGCTCAACCCAAATATCCCAAAGCTCCTTTTCAACTTCAAGCCTATCATCAAAAGTTAAAATACTCTCATGAATTAAAACCCCTCCATCAACTTCCCCACTTAATATTGCATCTTCAATTTCTAAAAAATTTTTATAAACTATTCTTGCATTTGGATAGTAGATTTTAAAAATTAAAGCATTAGTAGTAAATTTACCACTAAGGGCAACTTTAAAATTGGGCTTTAATTTTTTCCCTTTTAATTTAACAAATTTTGGTCCATACCCATAACCAAAGCTTATAGCACTTCTTAAAAGCGCATACTCATCTTTTATAAAAGGATAGACTCCAAAACTTATCGCACTTATATCATAAAAATTATTTAAAGCCTTTTTATTCAAACTCTCAATATCCTCAGCTACATTAAAAAATTTATACCCATCTCCAACCCATCCAAATTTAACCGCATAATACATAAAAATATCATCAGCATCAGGAGAGTGGGCAAGCGTATAACTCTTCATAAAAAGCCTTTTTACAAATTATAGCAAAATTGATATAATTGCATAACTTCGCACAAAGGACTTTTATGGACGAAAGAAAGAAAAAGGCTCTTGAAGCTGCTTTAAAACAGGTTGAAAAACAATTTGGAAAAGGCTCTTTGGTAAAACTCTCAGAAAAAGAGATAGAACCAATTGAAGCAATTCCAACAGGCTCTTTTGGACTTGATTTAGCCCTTGGAATTGGGGGAGTGCCAAAAGGGAGAATTACTGAAATTTATGGTCCAGAGAGTAGTGGTAAAACAACTCTTGCACTCTCAATTATTGCCCAAGCTCAAAAAAAAGGGGGAGTTGCCGCTTTTATTGATGCTGAACACGCATTTGACCCAATTTACGCAAAAAATATTGGAGTTGATATTGATAATTTGCTTGTATCTCAACCAGATTATGGTGAGCAAGCACTTGAAATTGTAGAAACTCTTGCAAGAAGTGGAGCAGTTGATGTTATCGTAATAGACTCAGTAGCAGCACTTACTCCAAAAGCGGAAATTGAAGGAAATATGGGAGATGCCCAAGTTGGAGTTCAAGCAAGACTTATGAGCCAAGCACTTAGAAAATTAACAGCAGCCGTAAGTAAAATGGATACAACTATTATCTTTATTAACCAAATTAGAATGAAAATTGGAACTATGGGCTATGGCAATCCAGAAACAACCCCAGGAGGTAACGCCCTTAAATTTTATAGCTCAGTTAGACTTGATGTTAGAAGAATTGCCACTCTAAAACAAGGGGATAGAGAAGTTGGTAATAGGGTAAAAGTAAAAGTAGTAAAAAACAAAGTAGCCCCTCCATTTAGGATTGCAGAGTTTGATATTATGTTTGGAAAAGGAATTAGTAGAGAGGGTGAAATACTTGATTGGGGAGTAAAACTTGATATAATTGATAAAAGCGGTAGCTGGTTTAGCTATAACGCTATTAAACTAGGTCAAGGCAAAGAAAACGCAAAAGCCTATCTTAAAGAACATCCAGAGATTATGGAAGAAATTGAACAAAAAATCAAAGAAGCTCTTGGAGTTGAACTTTCTCATATGATTGAAGCAATTGAAAAAAAAGGAGAGTAAATGGTAGTAATTGAAAATATTTTTGCAGACGAAGTTTTAGATAGTAGAGGTAATCCAACCGTTAGAGCAACTGTTACTCTAAGCGATGGAACAAGCGCAAGCGCAATTGTTCCAAGTGGAGCAAGCACTGGAATTAACGAAGCACTTGAATTAAGAGATAAAGATAATAGATACCACGGCAAAGGGGTATTAAAAGCATGCGAAAATGTAAACACAATTATTGCAAACGAACTTATTGGAATGAGCCCATATGACCAAGGTGAGATTGATTATACGATGATTGAACTTGATGGGACTGAGAATAAATCAAAACTTGGAGCAAATGCAATCCTTGGAGTAAGTATGGCAGTAGCAAGAGCGGCTGCAAGAAGTTTAAACTTGCCACTTTATAGATATTTAGGAGGAGCAAACGCACTTACAATGCCAACTCCTATGCTAAATATTATAAACGGAGGAGCTCACGCAGATAATGATGTTGATTTGCAAGAGTATATGATTATGCCAATTGGATTTGATGATTTTGACTTGGCACTAAGAGCAAGTAGTGAAATTTATCATACTTTAAAAAAGCTCCTTGAAGAAAATGGTCACTCAACAGCACTTGGAGATGAAGGTGGATTTGCTCCAAACTTTAAAAATAATGTAGAACCAATTGAATATATTCTAAGAGCAATTGAAAAATCTGGATACAAACCAAAAGAACAAATCGTAATCGCACTTGATGCGGCAAGTAGTGAATTTTACAAAGATGGAAAATATATCTTAGCAGGTGAAGGAAAAACTCTTACCAAAGAAGAGATGGTAGAGTTTTATGAAAAACTAGTAGAAAAATTCCCAATTGTATCAATTGAAGATGGAATGGCAGAAGAAGATTGGGAAGGATGGAAACTTTTAACTCAAAGACTTGGAGATAAAATTCAACTTGTTGGGGATGATTTATTCGTAACAAACAAAAAACTACTAAAAAAAGGAATTGAGCTTGGGGTTGCAAACGCAATCTTAATTAAACCAAATCAAATTGGAAGCGTAAGTGAGACAATGGAGAGCGTTAGACTTGCTCAAAGAAACAACTACAAATGTATAATGAGTCATAGAAGCGGTGAGAGTGAAGATAGCTTTATTGCAGACTTTGCAGTAGCCCTAAATACTGGACAAATCAAAACGGGTGCACCAGCAAGAGGCGAGAGAACCGCAAAATATAACAGACTCTTACAAATTAACAGAAGCACATACAACACTGAATACATCGGAAAAGAGCTATTTAAATAGTGAAAAAAGGGTGGATTTTTATTTGGATTGGAGGGAGTATTTTTATTGGATGGTACTTTTTTGAGCTACTCGTAGGAGGAAATTCCTTTTTGCGAGTAGCTGAACTTGAAAAGCAAAAAGAGTATTTAAAAAAAGAAGTAGAGAAACTAAAAAAAGAAAACGCAATTTTGCAAAAAAAATATTTTGAATTAAAAGAGCTTGAAAATGAGTAACATAATTTTAACTGGCTTTATGGGAAGTGGCAAAAGCACAATTGGAAGAATGCTTGCTAAGAGATTAAAAAGTTACTTTTTAGATACCGATAGCTTAATTGAAACTTTTGAAAACAAATCAATTACTCAAATCTTCAAAGAAGAAGGAGAAGAGGGATTTAGAGAAAAAGAGAGATATTGCTTTGAATGGCTCAGAGACAATGTAAAAAATAGCGTAGTCTCAGTTGGAGGTGGATTTCCAGTATTTATCCCCCAAATAAGAGAAGCAGGGTTTGTAATTTATTTAAAAGTACCATTTAGCGAAATCGTAAAAAGATTAAACAAAAAAGAACTCTCAAAAAGACCACTTTTTCAAGATATCAAAAGAGCAAAAGAACTTTATGAAAAAAGAGATGAAATCTACTCAAAACTTGCTCATTTAACAATTGAAAATAAAGATATTCAAAAAACTCTTCAAGAGATTTTAAAGGCAATAAATGGAACTTAGAGAGTTTTATAAAAAAAGAAAAGAGTTTATTCAAAAACACTTCACTCAAAATATTGACTTTACGGAAGTATTTGACCCACATTTAGACAAAAAAACAAAACATCCAATAATGATTGTAGGAGAAGCCCCAGGAGAGAATGAAGTAAAACAAAAAGCACCTTTTGTAGGAAAAGCTGGGGAAAATTTAGAGTATTTAATAAAACTTAGCGGACTTGATAGAGAAAAAGATTTTTTAATAACAAACGCTTTTCCATTTAGAACCTTTAAAGAAAACAAAAACAGAACCCCATCAGCAAAAGAGCTAAAAATAGGAGCTAAGCTTTTAAAAAAAGAGATTGAGATTGTAAAACCAAAAATGATTTTGCTACTTGGCAATTCAGCTATAAAAGCATTCTCTTATATAATGCCAGAAGTTAAAAAACTTAAAAAATGTGGCTTTTATACAATAAATGGGCAAAAAATAGGGATTTGTTACCACCCATCCCCCCTTGCATTTAATAGAAAAGAGATAAGAAAATCTCTTGAAGAGTTTTTTAAAAAATTAAAAAAGGAAGCTAATGAAAAAGTTTAAAGAAGCTTTTGAAAAAATCAAAAACGCAAACCATATAGTTTTAGCAGCACACAAAAATCCAGACGGAGATGCTCTTGGAAGTTCTCTTGGAATGTATGCGGTATTAAAAGAGATAGGCAAAAGAGTAACTGTTTTTAATGTTACTTCCCCTCTTCCAAAATACCTTGACTTTTTGCCAAACTTTAATAAAGTTACAAACACTCTCCCAAAAGAGTATGATTTGATGATTAGTCTTGATTGCGCAAGTTTTGATAGAATTGGAATTGAAAAAAGACCTCCATTCTTAATAAATATTGACCATCACATCTCAAACACAAATTATGGAGATATAAACATAATAAACCCAAAAGCAGCAGCAACGGCTCAAATAGTGTTTGAATTTTTAAAAGCAAACTCACTCCCTATAAACAAAGACGCAGCTACTTCTTTATACGCAGCAATCCTAACAGATACTGGAAGTTTTCAATACGACTCAGTAGATGAGAGAGTATTTCAAATAGCAAGCGAACTTATAAAACATGGAGCAAATCCAGCATATGTAGCAAAAATGCTTTTTCAAAGAGATAGTCTCTCTCGCCTAAGACTACTTGCAAAAGCGTATGATACAATTGAGATGTGTTGTGATGGAAAAGCGGCTTTTGTAGAAGTTACAAAAGAGATGTTAGAAATCACAGGAGCAACTCGCGATGATACAGATACTATTGTAAATAGCGTAAGAAACATTGAACCAGTTGAGATTGCGTGTATGCTAAGAGAAGATGAAGATGGAATAAAAATTAGCCTAAGAAGTAAAAACTACGCAGATGTTAGTAAAATTGCAGTTAAATACAAAGGTGGAGGTCACATAAGAGCAGCTGGGGCTACTATTAAAGAGTTTGACTTTGAGAAAATTAAAAATATGCTAAAAGAGGATATTAAAGAGGCTTTAAAGGAAGATAAATGAAAAAACTTTTTATCTTACTTTTTATTTTAATAATAGGAGGAAGCGCATTTGTCTACTTCTCTCCAATGTTTGAAAAAATCCCACCTAAAATTACTATCTTAAATAACGGCTATACAAACCTAAAAAATCCAATCAAAATTGAAATAAGCGATAATAGAGGAATTAAAGGGTATGATATTATTATGATTGCAAACAATAGAGCAACTCAACTTGCTCATCAAGAAAATCTAAATCAAAAATCAATAACACTTAACCTCTCTTTACCAAAAAATATAAACGCAAAAACCATAACACTTATTATAAAAGCATACGATACTTCAAAATGGCACTTTTTTACAGGAAATAAAAGCGAAGCCAAAAGTGAGCTTATAGTAGACAAAACTCCTCCTATGATAGATATTCTAACTCACTCTTATGGAATTGGTAAAGGTGGCTCAGCGGCTGCGGTTGTTGAAGTAAGAGATAAAAATTTAGAAGATAAGTATATTTTAGTAAATAACAAATACAAATTTAAATTAACCCCTTTTATAAAAGATGGATATTACGCTTCACTTCTTGCTTGGCCAATTACAGAAGATAGCTTTGATGCAACGCTTGTAGCAATTGACAAAGCAGGAAACAAATCAACAATGCATATTCCTTATTATTGGAGAAGTGGAAGAATTTACTCTCCAAAAATAGCAAAAATTATAATTACTGATAAGTTTATAAACCAAGTAGCAAAAAGAGTACTAAGCAAAATAGGATTTGAAATCCCAAACGACCCAGTAGAGATTTTTAAACTTGTAAATGAAAAATTAAGAAAAATCAACGAAAAAGAGATATCCCAAATTACTTCACAAATTTATGAAGATAAAGTAAGTAGTTTTTATTTAAATCCATTCAATCCACTTCCAGGAAGTGCAAAAAAAGCTGACTTTGGAGAAATTAGACATTATTTTTATAAAAATGAAGAGATTTCAAAATCAATTCATAAAGGAATTGACTTAGCAAAAGTAAAACACGCAAAAATTTATTCTAGTAACTATGGAAAAGTTATAGCAAGCAAATATATAGGAATTTATGGAAATACTCTTATTATTTACCACAAACTTGGACTTTATACTCTCTATGGACACACCAGCAAATTTAAAGTAAAAAAAGGAGATAAGGTAAGAAAAGGAATGGTAATTGCTTATACAGGTGCAACTGGGGCGGTATTTGGAGACCATTTGCATTTTGGAGTATACATCCAAGGTCATTCAGTCCAACCAATTGAATGGATGGACAAACACTGGATAAAAGTAAACATCTCAAATGTAATTAATTCAGCAAGAAGGATGATTAATAAATGAAACAAAAAAGCATAAGAGTAATTGAAGTCAATTCATTAGAAGAGCTTAAAAAAATAGCTAAAAAATTACCGCTTTTTAAAGACAACTACTTCTTGTTAAATGAAAAGAACGAAGAAATTGAAAAATTTTTAAAATCACTAAATCTAAAATATTTTATCGTAAATAAAGAAGTTACTATAAAAGAGATAAAAATTACAAAAACTCCCTTCCAAAAAGAGACTAACCCAATATCTCAAAAAGTAAAAATTTATGATAGAATTATAAGAAGTGGCGAAGAGATTATAAGCGATAAGCACTTAATCTTTACAAAAAGAATAAATGAAGGGGCTAAAATAGAAACTTCATCAAATATTGAAATATTTGACGAAAATGCTGGACTTATAATTTGTAATGGTGAATTTGTAATAGTTAAGAAAAATAAAGGAACTATAATCTTTAATGGAGAAGAGCTTGAAAAAACAGATAAACTAACTTTATTTACAGAAAGAGGAAAAAAGGTATTAGAATGAAACAAAGAACAATAAAAAAGCCAGTAGAAGTAGTAGGAATTGGACTTCACAAAGGAGTACCCGTTAAATTAAGACTTGAACCTTTAATGGAAAATAGTGGAATTGTTTTTTACAGAAGTGATAAAGGAGTTAGTATTCCTCTTGACAAAGATTATGTAGTTGATACAAAGATGGCAACGGTTTTAGGAAAAGAAGGGGCAATTATCTCTACAATTGAACATTTAATGAGTGCAATTTATGCATTTGGAATTGATAATTTAAGGATTGTCGTTGATAATGATGAAATTCCTATAATGGATGGAAGTGCTATAAGTTTTGTTATGATGTTAAAAGAAGCTGGAATAAAAGAGTTAGATGCTCCTAAAAAATTTTTAAAAATAACAAAAAAAGTAGAAGTTAAAGATAAAGATAAATTTGCAATGATACTCCCTTCAAATGAAATAAATTTTGACTTTGAAATTAAATTCAATCACCCAGTAATTGGGCATCAAAAATATAATTTTAAATTCTCAACTAAAAATTACATCAAAGAGATTGCCAAAGCAAGAACTTTTGGATTTTTAAAAGAAGTGCAATATTTAAGAAGCATAGGACTTGCACTTGGAGGAAGTTTAGAAAATGCTATTGTACTTGATGATAAAGGAATTTTAAATGATTCTTTAAGGTTTCCAGATGAATTTGTAAGACATAAAATTCTTGATGCAATTGGGGATATGAGCTTACTTGGATATAACTTCATTGGAAGTTACAAAGCATTTGCAAGTGGACATCATCTAAACCATCTATTAACAAAAGAAGTGTTTGCGCAAAACGCATACGAAATTTTTGAATTTGACTTACAAAAGGAAAAAAGCCTTGCAAAAGTGTTTAGTTGATATAGTAGCAATCCCTATTGCTTCTCCTCTTCTTATTGGAATTTATAAAGATAAAAAACTCATAAAAGAGATAAAAAAAGAAGGCAAAACAAGCGACATATTACCAGAAATTTTTGATAAAATCTTAAAAGAGTATGAAGTCAAACACATAATCTACTCAAAAGGCCCTGGAAGTTATATGGCAATAAAACTATCATACATATTTTTTAAGATGCTTGAAATTACCAAAAATATAACTCTTCTTGCAACTGATGGCTTCTATTTTAACAATAACTCTCCAATAAAAGCGGTTGGTAACACTTTTTTTATAAAAAAAGAGGGTATAATTTCATTAGAAAAAAACTTAAAAGAGGGTGAATTTAAACTCCCTAAGATATTAAATTTAGACGATTTTAGTAAAGAGACATCCCCTCTTTATGTTTTAAAAGCCATTTAGAAGGAGTTTAATGGTAATCTCAGTCCCAGCAACAAGTGCAAATTTAGGTCCTGGATTTGACACATTAGGACTTGCTTTGAATTTAAGAAACGAAGTAGAAATAAAACCAGCAAATACAACATCAGTAGAAATTTATGGAGAAAATGCAGATTTTTTAAAAACTTTAAAAAGAAACTATTTTTTAGATATTTTCTTTGAAATTTATAAAAACTTAACTGGAAAAGAAGATAAATTTAGCTTTAAATTCAATAACAAAATCCCTCTCTCTCGCGGACTTGGAAGTAGCTCAGCTGTCATTGTTGGGGCAATTACCGCAGCATATGAAATGGCAAAAGTGCCTTACAAAAAAGATAAAATCATAAACCTTGCACTAAACTATGAACCTCATCCAGATAATATAACCCCAGCTACTCTTGGTGGATTTTGTGTAGCCAAACTTAAAAAAAATAGAGTCTTTTTTTTAAAAAAGTTTATCCCAACAAATTTAAGAGCAGTTATTGTAATTCCAAATAAAACAATCTCAACTCAAAAAAGCAGAAACGCGCTAAAAGCTTACTATCCCCTAAAAGATGTAGTAACAAACATCTCATCAACGGCTATGATAACTGCTGCGTTTTTTAGTGAAAAATTTGAGATTTTAAAATATGTAGTAGAAGATAAAATTCATCAAGAAAACAGAATGAAAGAAGTTTGTGAACTTTTTAAAGTAAGAGAAATAGCTCTAAGAGAAGGAGCTCTAATGTCAACTCTTAGTGGAAGTGGATCTACATTTTTTAACTTAGCGTATAAAGATGACGCTTATAATATTTATAGTGCACTTAAAAACCACTTTAAAGATTTTAATGTAAAAATATTATATTTTGACAACATTGGAGTAAAAGTATATAATTAATGAAGAAAAAACCCATTAGAATGTGCATTGTATGCAAAAAAAGAGATTTTCAAAAGAATTTAATAAGATTGCAATGCAAAGAAACTCTAACCCTCTTTACAGGAAGTGGTAGGAGTTTTTATGTATGCAATGAATGCATTACCAAAAAAAAATTTAAAAAATATATTGCAAATTTATGCAAAACATCAATAAATGAAATAGAAAAAAGAATAAAGGAGTTTACTTGAAAAAAATAAGAGTCGCAGAAGTGGCAAAAGAACTTGGACTTAGAGCAAAAGAAGTAGCAAAAATTGCAAAAGAACTTGGAATTGAAACAACCCAAAGAGGAAGCATCTATCCAGAAGAAGCAGCAAAAATCGCTCAATACTTAGAAGAAAAAAGAAGCACACCTAAAAAACCTCAACCAAAAGAGACAAAAAAAGAAGCACCAAAACCTCAAAAACGAAAACGCTCGTTTAATGACTTAGTAAAAAAGGTTAACACACCTATTAAAAAAATATCAAAAACAAAAAACGAAAAAAACGAAGAGGAAAAAACCATTAAAAAAGAGATAAAAAGAAAAAAAGTTGCTAAAAAACCAGCAGTTAAAAAAGTAGAAGAGAAAGAACTTAAAATTAGCGTAGACTTAGCAGATATGGATATTATTGAAGAAAATCAAGTAGAACTTTTGGATTTATACTTTAATGATGTATCACTAAAAGATGAAGAACAACTTGAAGAAAAAGCAAAAACAAAAACCCAAATTGAAAATCAAAAAGAAGAAAAAAAACAACAACAACTAAAAAAACAAAAAGCCGCAAAAAAAGCAGGCGGTATTACAAAAACTGCAACTAAAAAGAAAAAAAGGAAAAAGAAAAAAGAAGCAAAAGAAGAGATTATTAAAATTCCAAAAGAAGTAAGAGTTTATGAATTTGCAGAGGCTCTTAATTTAGCGCTTGAAGATGTGTTAAACGCCTTAAAAGAATTTGGAGAAAAGAGAGATAAAAACGACTTCTTAGGAGAAGAGTATATTGAAACTCTTGCAGAAGAGTTTGGCAAAGAAGTAGAAATTTATGACCCATTAGCTGAATTTGATTATGTTAAAAAATATGATGAAATGTGTCCAGAAGAAGAGTATACAACTCCAAGACCTCCAATTGTAACTATTATGGGACATGTTGACCATGGTAAAACAAGTTTGCTTGATAAAATTAGAAATAGTCGCATTGCAGCAAAAGAAGCAGGTGGAATTACTCAACATATTGGTGCTTATATGGTAGAAAAAGATGGTAAAAAAATTACTTTTATTGATACCCCAGGGCACGAAGCTTTTACAGAAATGAGAGCAAGAGGAGCTCAGGTTACTGATATTGCAGTAATTGTAGTTGCGGCAAATGATGGAGTAATGCCTCAAACTCGCGAAGCAATAGCTCACGCCCAAGCAGCAGGAGTGCCATTTATTATTGCAATCAACAAAATTGACCTCCCACAAGCAAATCCAGATTTAGTAAAATCTCAACTTGCAGAAATGGGAATTACCCCGGTTGAGTGGGGTGGAGAGTATGAGTTTGTAAATGTAAGCGCAAAAACCGGCGAAGGAATTGATGATTTACTTGATACTATTTTAATTCAAGCTGAAATGATGGAGCTAAAAGCAAATCCAAAATGCCCAGCAAAAGCAGTAGTAATTGAGAGTAGAGTTGAGAAAGGAAAAGGTCCAGTTGCTACTATTATCGTAAAAAACGGAACTCTTAAAAAGCAAGATAGCTTTGTTTGTGGAAAAACTTATGGAAGAGTAAGACTTATAATTGATGACCTTGGAAAACAAAAAAAAGAAGTGCTTCCAGGAGAACCAGCAGAAATTACGGGATTTGATGAAATTCCAATAGCAGGAGATGTTTTAGTAAGTGTTGAAAGTGATAGAGTAGCAAAAGAGACAGCTGAAAAATGGAAAGAGTATTTAGAAGAAAAAGAAAAATCTCGCTCAACAAAAGCAACACTTGAAGACTTACAAAAAATGATTTTAGAAGGTGAGCTTAAAAAACTCCCAGTAATTATAAAAGCCGATACACAAGGTAGTGTAGAAGCTATCAAAGGTAGTCTTGCAAAACTCAAAAACGATGAAGTAAAAGTAGATATTATCCACAGCGATGTTGGAGCAATTACTGAAAATGATGTCATTTTGGCAAAAGCAACAGAACCTCACGCAATTATTCTTGGATTTAATGTAAGACCAACAAGCCAAGCTAAAAATAAAGCAAAACAAGAAGGAATTGAAATTAGAACTTACTCAATCATTTATGACTTGATTGATGATGTAAAAGAGCTATTATCAGGACTTATGACTCCAAAAATCAAAGAAGAAGTTACAGCTACTATTGAAGTTAGAGAAGTATTTAACATTCCAAAAGTTGGAACAGTTGCTGGATGTTATGTGCAAGATGGAGTTGTGCACAGAGGTGATTTTGTAAGAGTTATTAGAGATGGAGTTGTAATTTATGATAGCAAACTCGCATCACTAAAACGCTTCAAAGATGATGTTAAAGAAGTTGGTAAAGGATTTGAGTGTGGAATTATGGTTGAGGGATATAATGATGTTAAAGTTGGAGATATTTTAGAAACTTATCAAAAAATTGAAGAGAAGGCTAAATTTGAATAGCCTTCTTTTTTAGCTTATCTTAATTTTAGTGTCAAAGGCA
>JAMOSZ010000084.1 GCA_027062625.1 Nautiliaceae bacterium | reverse complement strand
AAATTGTATCAAAATTGTTGAATTTGTCAAGTTTTTTTATAATCCTGCTATGCAGGATAGCAAATTCATCTCCCTCTAATCTAACGATTTAGAGGGAGTATTCTTTGCTGAGAGTTTGATAAACTTTTTTATATAAATCCTCAACAAAAAAACTCCCTAATTACTATTTTATATCAAATTTTCACATCCGTCTTTTCTAATTTTATCAATCAATTTACTAAATATTTTAACAAAATTTTTATTACCTGAAATTTTTAATTTATTATTATCTAGAATAGCTTTAATATATAAAAGTTTTGCATAATTTAAATCTTTCTCTTCAATATCAGTTGTAACCACATTACCATCTTTTAATTTGATATAAACCAAAATATATCTACTACATACCCCAAACCTGCATCTATACGTTTTAACCTCCCACTCAATCGAAGAAATTTCATTATAAAAAAATTCCCTTCCATTAATTGCAAATCCATTTTTACAAATAAAAAGGCCATCTGTTTTTTCTAAATAAAGGGGGAGTTTTTTATATGGCTTTATTAATTTTAGAAGTTCTATATACTCTTTTTCATCCAAAACGCTTTTTAAAAGAAGATTAGTTTTTGTTTCTTTTTCTTCATATAAAAAAACTTTAAATAATTCATCACATTTTTGAGATTCTAAAAAAAGATATTTACCCTTTAAATTTATACTTTTATCATCAATATACAAAGCATCATTTTTTATTTTTAACTCATACTCCTTACCTTTACATTCTTTAAAATCAAAAAAATATAAATATCCTTTTAATAAAACCAAAACCGCCACAATAAAAAATAAATAACTAAAAATATTGCTTATTTTCCAACTTATGAAAAAAAATATTATTGCAAAAGAAATATAAAAAATTGCAATATATAAAAACTTTTTGGTGTTTTTAGGAGTAATTTTTAAAATCATATTTAATAATAAAATTTCGATTCAAAAATATCCGAAATAAAATCGCCAAGTGCTATTGCAATAATCCCCTCAATAGTGGCTCTTATAGCATCAAACTCTTTAAATATCAAAACATCAATATACCAAAGCAAAAACATAATCCCAAAAACGGACACAAAAAAAATTCCTACATACAAAAGTCCATAAATCAATAACAAAAAATCGCTTTTTGTTCTTACAT
>JAMOSZ010000083.1 GCA_027062625.1 Nautiliaceae bacterium | reverse complement strand
AAAAATTACCCTTCAAAGATAGTATCGGCAAAGTCTATTTCGTTTTTGAGGATTTGAGAGAAAGTGTTAAAGTAGATATCTTTTGCTTTTTGAAGGTCTATTTTTACATCGTTAATTTTTATTTTATCCCCTCCAACTCTGCCAACTTTTTCAAAGTAAATCCCTTTTTCTTTGCAAAGTTTCTCAAATTCTTCTTCATTTTCTGGCTTAACTTCAACAAAAGCCCTACTCAAACTCTCAGCAAAAATATCTTCTTCATTTTCAACATTAATCTTAACATCAACTCCTTTATCACTAATACAAGCCCATTTGTAAAGAGCAATTGCAGCACCTCCACTGCTAATATCCTTTGCACTCTCAATTAAATCACTCCCCAATATATCCCAAAGCTTTAACTCACTATCAAAGTCAACCTCAGGATGTTCACCAGCCACTTTATTTCCAAAAACTTTTAAATATAAACTTCCTCCAAATTCCGCTCTTGTTTTTCCTAAAAGATAAATTGTATTCCCTTCTTTTTTAAGCTCACTGCTTCTATAACTATCAGAAACTCCAACCATTGCAATCTCAGGAGTTGGATAAATACCCTCCCCTTCATTTTCATTATAAAGAGAAACATTCCCACTCACTACTGGGGTATTAAGTGCTTTACAAGCCTCCTTAATCCCCTCACACGCTTCTTTGAACTGCCACATAATCTCTGGATTTTCTGGATTTCCAAAATTTAAACAATCGGTAATCGCTTTTGGAGTAATTTTTTTAACAGCAATATTTCTTCCAGCTTCCATCACAGCAGCAGCCGCCCCCTTTCTTGGGTTTATATAACAAAATCTTGCGTTACAATCAGCACTCATTCCCAAAAATTTCCCATTTTCTTTAACTCTAATAACAGACCCATCAACCCTTTTTGTATCAACGGTATTAGTCTGAACCATACTATCATACTGCTCATAAATCCACGCTTTATCCACAACTTCTGGTTCTTTTATCAGTTTTTCAAAAGCAATTTGAGGATTTATTTTTGGGATTTTTACATTTTTTATCTCTTTTAAATACTCTGGCTCTTTTACCGGACGACATAGCTCTGGTGCTTCCTCTGTAATAGGAGCAACCGGAATATCGGCAACCTTTTCCCCATACCAGTAAAGCTCAACTCTTCCTGTATCGGTAACTTCACCAATAATCTCAGCATCAAGCCCATACTTTTTAAATATTTCAATTATTTTATCCTCATACCCTTTTTTTGCACATATAAGCATTCTCTCCTGAGATTCGCTAAGCATAAGCTCATATGGATTCATCCCCTCTTCTCTCATAGGAACTTTATCAAGTTCAAGCCTTAACCCGCTTCCACTCTTTCCTGCCATCTCAAAACTTGAAGAAGTAAGCCCGGCTGCTCCCATATCCTGAATTCCCACAATATAATCAGTTTTAAAAAGCTCTAAACACGCTTCCATTAAAAGCTTTTCAGTAAAAGGGTCACCCACCTGAACAGTAGGTCTTTGGTCTTCATCCCCTTCTTTAAAACTATCACTACTCATAACAGCTCCACCAAGCCCATCACGTCCTGTTTTACTTCCAACATAAATTACAGGGTTTCCAACCCCCTCAGCCTTAGCGTAAAAAATCTCATCTTGTGGACAAATTCCAAGTGCAAAAGCATTAACTAAAATATTTCCTTTATAACTCTCTTCAAATGCACTCTCACCACCAATCGTTGGAACTCCAACGCAATTACCATATCCGGCAATCCCAGCAACTACCCCGCTAAGCAAGTGTCTGTGAAGTTTTGCTTTTTCACTATTTCCTCTAATATCTGCAAACCTAATAGCATTTAAATTTGCAACGGGTCTTGCTCCCATTGTAAATACATCTCTAAGTATCCCACCAACCCCAGTAGCCGCACCTTGATATGGCTCAATAAAACTTGGATGGTTGTGAGATTCCATTTTAAATACAGCAGCCATTCCATCGCCTATATCAATAACCCCAGCATTCTCACCAGGTCCTTGAATTACCCAAGGAGCTTTTGTTGGAAATCCTTTTAAATAACATTTACTTGATTTGTAAGAGCAGTGCTCACTCCACATAGCCGAAAAAATCCCAAGCTCCACTAAATTTGGCTCACGCCCAAGGATTTTTACAATATGCTCATAATCCTCTTTACTTAATTTATGTTGAGCTAAAATTTCATTAAGTTTAGACTTATCAATTTCCATATACCCCATCTTAAACCTTTTTTATTTGAATTTTACCATTAAAATTCAATATTCTCAATAGGTTGCTTTTTGGTAAGTTTGGTAAGAAGTTTTTGAGTAAAAAGCTCATTACAATTTGGGCATCTACTTGAATAAAGAGGGAAAACTCTCTTACAATTTTCGCATAAATATTCAAATTCAAGCTCGGCTAAATTACTTGGAAGATACTTCAAAGCTTCAATCTCAAAAGGAGCTTTTTTATCACATTTTGTAAGTTTCTTAGCAGCTAAAATATTGCAAAACTTATCACTCTTTGGTATATCATTCCTATTCCAATATAAATCCAAATCCAAATAGACATCCAAAACTTCATAAGCTTTTTTAGCATCAATTCTAAATAGATATTCAACAAACTCCCTCCTTACAAACGGATACCTTTTATAAATATCTTCAAAGTTGCTTATACCATGGCAAAACTCATTTAAATCACATTTTCTAAAAGTAAAAAGTTTAATTAAAGCATTTGCCTTTTCTCTATCAAGCTCCTCGCCAAGCTCCTCAAAAACTTCTAAAATATCTACAATCTCTTTAAACTTTCCAAGTTTTTCATCTATTAAAATCAAAAGTCTAAGAGCTTCTTTGTCTCTTGGAGAGACTTTTAAAACTTTATAAACTATCTTTTTTGCTTTTTCTAAAAAGCCAGCTTTAAAATAAAGATAAGCGATATTTTTTAAAATACTATTTGATGGAGTTTTTTGTTCCAAAAGAAGATAAATTTTTAAAGCTTTTTCATAGTCCCCGTTTTTTTCATACGCTTTTGCAAGAAGCAATAAAGCATTTGAAGAGTCTTTGGTAACTGGAATATTCTCAACCTCAACATAATCAAACTCATCTAAAAGTCTTTTTATCTCTTTTTCTCTTAAAAATTCTCTTATCTTTCCAACTCCAAGAGTAATTAAAACTGAAATTAAAACAATGCTAAAAAAAGCAATTACACTAAACAAAGGGTCCCTTATATCCATTTCAAGCCTTTTTTTAATATAATATCAAAATGATAAGCAAAGAATCCATAGAACAGCTAAAAAGCATTATTGATATTGTTGATGTTGTTGGAAACTATATCCAGCTAAAAAAAGCCGGAAGTAACTATAAAGCCCTCTGCCCTTTCCACGCAGAAAAAACCCCATCATTTGTAGTAAGCCCGGCAAAACAGATATACCACTGCTTTGGATGTGGTGCAAGCGGGGATGCGATTAAATTTGTAATGGAGATTGAAAAACTCTCTTACAAAGAAGCAATAGAGAAACTTGCAACCTTTTATAATTTTAAACTTGAATACACAAAAGACTCATTTGTAAGCTTTGATATTTTAGAAAAGCTTAACAACTTCTACCAAAGCGAACTTTACAAAAACAAAGAAGCGTATGAGTATTTAAAAAAAAGAGGGCTTTATGACTCAACCATTGAGAAATTCAAACTCGGGTATGCCCCAGTAGTAGATGAGCAGTTTAAATTTATAAAAAATGCAAATTTAGATTTAAAAAAGTTAAAAGAACTTGGAGCAATTACCGATAAAAACTATCCAAGATTAATTGAGAGAATAACTTTTCCAATCTTTTCCCAAAGCAATAAGATAATAGCGCTTGGAGGAAGAACAATAAAAAATCATCCAGCAAAATATATAAACTTCTCAAACACAAAAATTTTTAACAAATCAAAAACTTTTTATGGATTAAACTTTGCAAAAGAGCACATTCTTCGCTCAAAAGAAGCAATTATAGTTGAGGGGTATTTTGATGTTATTATGCTCCATCAAGGAGACATTCAAAACACAATAGCAACCCTTGGGACCTCCCTTACAAAAGAGCATCTCCCAATCCTCCAAAAGCTCCAAACCAAAGTAACGATAGCCTATGATAGTGACACAGCCGGAATAAACGCAGCAATTAAAGCAGCAAAACTTTTATATGAAAACTTTTTTGAAGGAGGAGTTGTTTTATTTGAAGAAGGAAAAGACCCAGCCGATATGATAAAAGAGGGAAAAGATGTTAGAGAATATCTTAAAAACAAAATAGAGTTTGATACCTTTATTATTGAATATAGCTTAAAAAAATACAACCTAAAAAATCCCATCCAAAAAAAAATGGCAATTGAAGAGATTAACAACTACATAAAAGAGTTGCCAGATATTTTAAAAGAAGATTTTAGCTTAAAAGCTGGGGTATATTTACAAATCAATCCAAGACTTTTTAATACAAAAATTTTAACATCCTCTTCAAATAAAATAGACTTAGGAGAGGCTCAAATAATCAAAACTCTATATGAAAATTCTCACTTTATAGATGCAATAGCTGAATTTTTATCCCCAGAGATGATGAAATACCATCAAGAAGAGTTAAAAGCCCTCTATCAAGAAGATTTTGAAAATCCAAAACTTTTGGATATAGTTTTAAGAGATGAAATTAAAGTTTTAAATTATGAACAGCTAAAAAAACAGATTACAAAATTGCTTTTGCCTCTTTATGAAAAAGAGATAGCACTCTTAAAACTTAATCCAAAAATCCCAACGGATGAGAAGATGCACAAAATAAAACAAATTATGCAAAAACTATTAAAAATTAAAAAAGGAGATTTACTTGAAGGCTATATCACTTTTTAGCGGAGGACTTGATAGTGCTTTGGCAATAAAGATTATTCAAGAACAAGGAATTGAAGTTGAGGGGGTTTATATTGACCTTGGATTTGAGGCAAATAAAGACAAAATAGAGCATCTTAAAAAACTTGCAGAAGAGCTTGGGATTGAATTTAGTGTAATTGATGCAAAAGAAGAATATATCAAAGAAATTTTATTTAACCCAGTTTATGGATATGGCAAAAACTTCAACCCCTGCATTGATTGTCACGCTTTTATGATAAGAAAAGCAAAAGAGTATATGCAAAAGAGCAACGCAAAATTTATAATAAGCGGAGAAGTAGTAGGGCAAAGACCAATGAGCCAAAGACTTCCAGCACTAAATGCGGTAAATAAACTCTCAAACGCAAACAACCTTGTATTAAGACCGCTTAGTGCAAAACTCCTCCCTCCTACTATCCCGGAGATTAAGGGGTGGGTTGATAGAGAAAAACTGCTTGGAATAAGCGGAAGAGATAGGAAAATTCAGCTTGAACTTGCAAAAAAGTATGGATTAGAAAATTTTGAATCTCCAAGTGGAGGATGTTTATTGACTGATATTGGATTTTCAAAAAGACTAAAAGATTATCATAAACACTTACCTCTAACTCCAAAAGAAATTGAAATTTTAAAAGTTGGAAGACATTTTAATGTAGATGGAGTTAAAATAATTATTTCACGAAACAAAGATGAAAATATCCCTCTAAAAGAGTATGAAGGGGGGATTTTTGAGAAGATGTTTATAATCAATAAACCAGGTCCTATTGGACTTATTCAAAAAGATGCAAAAGAAGAGATTAAAGAAATAGCGGCTGATATGATGGTAAGCTATACAAAATTTGATGAAGCTGAGGTAAAGATAGGGAATACAATCTATAAAGGCAAAAAGAAAGATAAAAAAGAGTTTGCTAAATATTTGATTTTTTAAGAGCTTTAATTATTAAAACAAGCAGTATAAAATAGATTAAATTTCTCAGCCACTCTAAACTATAAGAGTAAGTCCTTCTTAATCCAGCTTTAACAAGAAGGTCAATATAAGTATCAAAATTTATAATACCAAACAGATAAAGAGTATAAAAAACAATATGCACAAAAAAAGCAATTCCCATTACAATCAAAAAAATCTTTTTTATCTTCTCCATTTTATATACCCATTATCTACAAGCCAGTTATAAATCTTACTTACAATTTCTCCCGCAGCACTTCCCCCATGTCCTCCATGTTCTATTAAAACGGTTACGACAAATTGAGGATTTTTATAAGGTCCATAAGTTGTAAGCCAAGCATGAGAGCGGTGGAAGTATTTTAACTCATCCTCTTTTTTACGCTTAATAACATCTTGGGGGATTGAATAAACTTGGGCGGTTCCTGTTTTTCCGGCTATTGTAATTTTTGTGTGGATATGCTCAGTTGCCGTTCCACCAGGTGCATTACAAACCTCCCACATCCCCTTCCTTATCATCCAAAGATTTCTTTTTTCTTTTTTGCTTAGCACATCTTTTAAGATAGGCTTTGTTAAGTTATTGTCAATTTTCTTAACAACAAAAGGTTTTGGGAGTTTTCCGCTTGCAATTAATGCGGTATTTATAGCAACCTGCAAAGGAGTAGCCAAAAAATACCCTTGCCCAATTACCGCATTTAGAGTCTCGCCTATAAACCAAGGCTGATGGTATCTTCTTGCCTTCCACTCTTTATCAGGCACAATTCCCCTTTTTTCGTTTGGCAAATCAATTCCGGTTTTCTTACCAAATCCCATTTTTTTAAGGTGGCTTGCAATATAATTTATCCCAAGTTTTAAACCTATTTGATAAAAGTAAGTATCCACACTCTCTTTTATGGCTTTAAAAATATCAACCTTCCCATGCCCCCAAGCTCTCCAATCCCTAAATTTCCTATTCCCAACGATAATATACCCCGGACACTCTATCTTTTTCCAAGGGTTCCACTTCCCGCTTGATACGGCTATAAGCCCAACTGCTGGCTTTACGGTAGAGCCTGGGGGGTAGAGTCCGCTTACTGGTTTGTTAAGAAGGGGGTGGTAGATATTGGTTGATAGTTTTTTCCACTCTTTAAATGAAATTCCTTTTACAAAAAGGTTGTTATCATAGCTTGGATAAGTTACAAGGGCTAAAATCTCCCCGTTTGTCCTCATTACAATTACAGCCCCCTTTTTATCCTCTTTTTTTAAAAGATTATAGATAAACTCTTGGAGCCTTGAATCAATACTAAGAGTGATATTGTGAGACATTGGAGACTTTACCTCAATGACCTTTAAAATTTCATTTCTCGCATTTACTAAAACCTCTTTATACCCAGGACTTCCTTGGAGCAAATCATCATAATACTTCTCAACCCCTCTTTTTCCAGAAATTTGGGTAAGTTCAATAACTTTGTTTCTTTTTAAGTCTTTTTTATTGGCTTTTGAAACATACCCAAGGACATTTGAGAGATAATACTTTTTTGGATATTTTCTAAGATAAGAAGGAAGAAAATGGATATTGCCGTTAATTGATAATACAGGCTCAATCTTATAAACTAAATCTTCATCTAAATATTTCATTAAAACAATTGGTTTATGATTATAAGGAGAGTTTTTTGCATTATAAATTTTTAAAAGTTTTGTTTTGTTAATATCCATCATTGAAGCAATACTATTTAAAGCACACTCAACCTCTTCTTTTTTTAAATGAGGATTTAAAGCCAAATCAAACTTTAACTCATTAAAAGCTACTGGGATATCGTTTCTATCATAAATTATCCCTCTAACTGGGAAAATTGGAATTTTTTTATGAATATTTGCTTTTGCAAGTTTTGAGTATTTATCATAAGAAATAACGCTAAGATAATACACTCTATAAATCAACAACAAAAAACACAAAAAGATAAACCCTAAAACTATATTAGTCCTCACTAACCTCTTCTTTCGCTTCTTCAAGAATTAACAAGACAGTATCAAATAATAGATTATAATAAAAAAGTATTAAAATGAAGTTATCTAAAAAATTATTCAAAAAAAGTACAAATAATAAAAGATAGACAATATAAACGCCAATTACTATTTGAAATTTCTCATTAATATAAGCCTTTATCCAAAAGATAATTTTTTCTTTAAAAACAAAAAACATAACCAAAATAAAAATACTCTTCCAAATAGGAAGATTATGAAAAATTGAGAAAAAAATTATATACCCACCTCCAACTACCAACGACTCTTTATAAAAAACATATCCCATAAGCCAAGGAATTGCTAAACTACTCCCATTTGCAACGGCTAAAAGAAAATAAAAAAGTAATTTTATAGCCGTTTTAAAAGAGCTACTTCGTTGCAGTTTGGAAAAAATTTGCATTTTATACAATCTGCCCATATCTTCTTATCCGGTATTGCTTCTTTTCCAATCTCAATAAATCCAAGCTTTTCAAAAAATTCCTTTTTATAAGTTAATACCAAAACTTCTTTTACATCAAGCTTTTTTGCCTCTTTTAAAAGCTCATTTACAATTTCTCTACCAACCCCCTTATTTTGATAAGCCCTATCAACCGCTAAGGAGCGAATTTCGGCTAAATAAGTAGAGTAAATATGTAAAGCCCCAACCCCAATTGGGGTATTTTGGTTATATGCTAAAAGATAAGAACGAATATTTTGAGCGATTTCATCATCATCTCTATTTAAAATAATCCCCTCTTTAACATAAGGTTCTACCACTCTTTTTATATCAAAAATATCCTTTAAAGTAGGCTTAACTATCCTCACTACCTTCTCCCCATAAAATCTCATTGATTTTTCTTCTTACTTCATCAATCCCTCTTTTTTTAAGATTCGAAATAAATAAAGCATCTGGATAAGCTTTTTTTAATTTTGCAAGTTCACTCTGTTTTAGCTTATCTATCTTTGTAAAGACTGTTAAAATCTGCTGGTCTTTTCTAAGAAAAGATTTTAAATAATCATCTACCATATTATCAATTTCCAAATCTGGATGTCTTGCATCTCTTAGATGGATAAAAAGTTTAGTATTAAATCTATTTCTTAAAAACTCATCCAAATTCTTACCCCACTCTTTTATCATAGATTTAGAAACTTTTGCATATCCAAACCCGGGCAAATCAACAAGCACATACTTTCTCCCCTCATCCTCAATTTCAAAAAAGTTAATAAGTTTAGTTTTTCCAGGAGTTGAAGAGACTTTTGCAATCTTTTGATTTGTAAAAGCGTTTAAAAAGCTACTCTTACCAACATTACTTCTCCCAAGAAGTGCAACCTCTGTAAAATTTGGTTCAATTGCATCTTTAATAGATTGAGCTGACTTTAAAAATTTTACTTTCATTATTCAACCTTTATTATGATATTTACTGGCTTTTTGCCACCTAATACTACCACATTTTGAGTAAATCTGTTAATTTTTATAAAATCTCCGCTAACACTCTCATTTGTTTCAACTTTTCTTACAAAAGCATCCCCTTTTAAAGTAATAAGCCCCTTTTTTAAAAGATAAATAAGCTCATTACAATGCCCAACATAAGTTACATTTTCATCTTTGAATTTAAATCTAACATGCCCAATTGCTTCAAATTTAAAAGGTTTTTTATCTTTTGTAAAGTAGATATAAAGCTTATCTGATAAAATAGTATCTTCTCCTTTTGTAGCATTAACATCCCCTATAAAAATACTAATAAGATTTTTTGAATTATACTCAAACTTCTTAGAACTAATCCTAAGCTCAGCTCCAAACAAAATTACCGCAAGCAAAATAATTAAAAATCTCATTGCTTAACCTTTAAATAGTAAGTTATCTTATCTGCAAAAACATTTTTATCTTTATCCACTAAAAAACTCTTCCCCTTACCAAAAAACCTCTCACCATTAATCACAAACTCTTCTCCTTTTAACTCTCTTTTATCCACAAAATAGACTCCTTTAATGGTTGAGAGATTATAATCAGCCGTAAAAAAATTTACGCTCTTGCCATATAAAATTTTGTCTTTATATAAAAATTCGCTTCCAAAAATTTTTTCTTTTTTAATATAATCATTCATCCACAAATCAAAAGCCTTCAAAAAATTTTTAGAATAAATATCTACTTCTTTAAAATCTCCATCTCTCTCTAACAAAGGATTATAAAAAGAGTAATTCCCATCAAAAATAGCAGTAGGAACAAATTTTTTATAAGAAGTCTTAACAACTTTTATATTAAAAACCTCAATAATTGGATAGATACTAATTATTAACAAAATCAAAAAAAAAGCGACTAATTTTCCCATAGCTCTAAAAACTTATCAAATAAATTACTCTCCTTTAACAAAATCTCTATCATTTCAGCAACCGCCCCCTCACCTCCTCTTTTACTAAGAGGATAACTAACAAATCCATAAATAAAAGGATTTGCATCCTTTGGAGCAAAAGTTTTTTTAGTAAGTTTCATCATAGACAAATCATTCATATCATCTCCAATAACTGCAACCTCATCTAAACTTATCTTCATCTCTTCAACAATTGATAAAAGTTCTCTTTTTTTATCTCTTATACCTTGTCTAACATATGTAACTCCAAGCTCTTTTGCTCTTTTATCAACTATTTTTGAAGTCCTACCCGTAATAATTGCACTCTTTTTCCCAAGTCTATTCCAAGAAGCAATCATTAATCCATCTTTTATATTAAACGCTTTTATCTCTTCACCAGAATTTGAGTAATAAATCTTCCCATCAGTAAGTGTGCCATCAACATCAATCACAATAAGCTCAATCATATCAACCCTTTTGTAGAAGGTATTCCATTTTCTCTATAAGAGAGTGCCCTTCTTAGGGCAACCGCAAAAGATTTAAAAGCACTCTCAACAATATGGTGTCTATTTTTACCTCTTTTATAAATTATATGAGCAGCAATTTTAAAGTTAAATACTAACGATTTAAAAAACTCCTCAATAAGCTCCAAATCAAAATCCCTAATAGCTCCATCTGGCATCTCATAAACTAAATAAGGTCTACCTCCAATATCAATACAAACTTCAACTGCTGCTTCATCCAAAATAGCTACTGCATTTGCAAATCTCTCAATATTTTTAACAGGAAATACTTCCTTATATAAAGCCTCCCCTAATACTATTCCAATATCTTCAATTGTATGGTGATAATCAACTTCAATATCCCCATCACATCTAACAAAAATATCAATCCCGCTATGCTTTGCAAGCGTTTCTAACATATGGTCAAAAAAGCCAACCCCACTTTTAACATCCGCTTTGCCGCTCCCTTTTATATCAACTCTTACTAAAATTTTTGTCTCTTTTGTCTCTCTTTTAATCTCTACCATTATAATCCTTTTGTAACAAATCCTCTAATCATCTCTTTTCTCATAAACAATAAAGCATCGTGCTTACTTTTAAACCCTACCACATACACTTTATAAATTCCATTCCTCTCAATAATTGCAGTATGATACCCTTTTGCCTCAAACCTACCCGCTAAAATTTTTGCTTTTTTAATATCGGTAAATGCACCAATTTGAACTTTATACCCTCTTGCAAAAACATCTCCCATCCCAATTCCAAGCACTTTTAATCTAACAGGAGCTATACCAGTTTTATCAAGTCCTATAACCTTCCCAGCTACATAACTTAAATCAATTATCCTATTTCTTACAAACGGACCTCTATCATTAATTCTTACAATTACGCTTTTGCCATTATTTAAGTTAGTCACCTTTACAATTGTCCCCATTGGCAAAGTTTTATGAGCCGCTGTAAAAGCATACATATTATAAACTTCACCATTGCTTGTTAACTTCCCGTGAAAATTTGGTCCATACCAACTTGCAAGCCCTTCTTGCGTCCATCCAACATACACATCTTTGTGGGGATTGTAAGTTACCCCATGAATTGTATACGGTTTATTGGTTGGAGAGTTGTAACTTCTATTTGCACATCCAAGCAAAAAAATAACTAAAATTCCCCCTTTAATCAATCCTCTCATAAAGAACCTTTAATGTGGAATAATTAATTTTTGATTAACCCTTAATAAATTACTTCTTAAATGATTAACAATCTTAATTCTTCTTACGCTAACTCCAAATCTTCTTGCAATCTTAATTAAAGTATCACCTCTTTTTACTCTATAAACAATATATTTATGAGTTAAAGGAATAAATACTATTCTACCTCTAATTAACCTTTTACCTTTGTTATACTCTCTTAACCTCTTATAACTAACCCCAAACTTTCTTGCAATTTTTTTCCAACTATCCCCTCTTTTTACCCGATAAAGATAAATATAAACCGGTCTTGATTTAAACTTCTGTTTAAAGGTTAAAATTTTATCATAAGGAATATAAATATAGTAATTATAAGGAGGAGTAAAAGAGTATTTTAGCTGGGGATTGTGAAGTTTTAACTCACGATAGCTAATTCCAAGAATCTTTGCAACATAAAAAAGAGAAGTTCCAGGAGGGATATTTACTTTTACATATCTTGAAGAAGTTCCGCTATTTAAGATATAGACATTTGAGGATTTTAAAAACTCATCATCATTAAACAAAAAGCTCATAGCAATCACTTTTAAAATATAATCTCTTGTCTCTTGGGGAAAATATTGTCTTCTTAATCCCTTTTGATACCTAAGCAAATCTTTCAAAGAAACATTTACAAAAGAGAGTTTATTATACAAATCCTTTAATGCCTTATATCCTCTAACCCCTCTTCTTTGATAATTTTTAATAATTCGTCTATATTTTCTTATCATTTTATCTCTTCTACATCTTCTCTTCCCAAGAGTCTCACAAATCTTATCAACCTTTGCCCTCACAACCCCCTCAATCACTCTTGCTTCCCCAGCATTATAAGCCATAACGGCTAAATACCACTTCCCAAACATATCGTGAAGATACTTTAAATACTTAATTGCAGCGTAAGTTGACTTATAAGGGTCTCTTCTCTCATCCACATACCTATCAATCCTAAGCCCATATTGCCTAGCAGTGTATGGCATAAACTGCCAAAGTCCAATTGCCCTTTTATATGACCTTGCACGCGAGCTAAAATAACTCTCAGCCATTGCAACTGCAATAAGCTCTCTTGGCAAGTTATACTTTATAATCTCTTCTTTAATAATTGGATAAAAATTAACTCCCCTCTCAATAATTGAGAAAAAAAATTCTCTTTTTTTGTGAGCATAGTAGTAATACTTTTTTTGCAAAGGCTTATAATATAAAAAACTTTTATCAACATCCAAAGCATTTAAGACATTAATATTTTTAATACTAAAAATATCTCCAAAAAGGGAGGTTATAAAAAAAAGTAAAAAAATTACTCCTCTCATATTCCAAAAAGTCTTTTTGCGTTTTTTGTAGTAATATCCTCAACTTCTTCTCTACTAACCCCCCAAAGCTTAGCAATCTTATCTCTTATCAAAGTTGTATACATAGGTTCATTTCTTTTACCTCTAAAAGGATGAGGCGTAAGATATGGAGCATCGGTTTCTATTACCACCCTCTCTTTTGGAATTTTTGGAAACACATTTATAAGTTTTCTTGCATTTTTAAAAGTAATAACCCCTCCTATTCCATAATAAAACCTATCAGAAAATTTCAAAAGCTGTTCAGCTGCGTTAAAACAATGAAAAACTCCTTTAATTTCAGGATGAGTCTCAATTACTTTTATACTATCTTCCGTTGCTTCTCTTATATGCACAATAATTGGCTTATTATATTTTTTTGCAAGCTCAATTTGGCGATGGAAAAGCTCAATTTGTTTTTGTTGTTTATCTTTCTCTTTTACCCAGTGATAATCAAGTCCAATCTCTCCAACCGCTACACATTTTGGATGGTTTATAAAACAAGTTATAAGCTTTTCATCATACTTATCAATATCTACTGGATGAAATCCCACTCCAAAATAAACCTCATCATACTTTTGTGCAAGCTCAATCGCCCTTGGCAAATCTCTTGGATCAGCTGCTGGAATAATAAACTTTTTAACTCCCACTTCTTTTGCTCTTTTTATAACCTCATCAACATCGTTTATAAATTTTTTATTATCAAGGTGAGTATGAGTATCAATTATCATTCTGCTTCCTTTCGTAACATTTTACAATTTAATATAAGAGTAAGGTTGTAAACTTTTGTAACTTTTAATTATAATTTTACAAAAAAGGAGCTATTATGGCAAATAAACCAACTTTCACAAAAGAAGAAGCATTAGAATATCATGCAAAACCAGTCCCTGGTAAAATTGCTATTGAAGTTACAAAACCTGTAAGAAATAGTAGAGACCTCTCAATTGCATATAGCCCAGGAGTTGCAATTCCTTGTATTGAAATTGATAAAGATGAGCAATTAGCCTATACTTATACAAATAAAGCAAATCTTGTTGGAGTTGTAACAGACTCAACTGCGGTACTTGGACTTGGAACCCTAAAACCAGTTGCTGGTAAACCGGTAATGGAAGGAAAAGCTGTTTTATTTAAAAAATTTGCTTTTATTGACGCTTATGATATTGAACTAAAAGAGAGAGACCCTGAGAAAATTATTGAAATTGTTGAAGCAATTTCTCCAACTTTTGGTGGAATTAACCTTGAAGATATCAAAGCTCCAAAGTGTTTTGACATTGAAAAAGAAGCTCAAAAAAGATGCGATATTCCAATTTTCCACGATGACCAACATGGAACTGCAATTATCTCATCAGCAGCAATTATCAACTGGGCAAAACTTGAAGGTAAAAAGCTTGAAGACCTTAGAGTTGTAATTATCGGTGCTGGTGCGGCTGGACTTGCGGCGGCTGAAATGTATAAAGCACTTGGAATTAAAAATATAGTATTAACTGATTCAAAAGGAGCTATTACTAAAAAGAGAAATGATTTGAATAAATATAAAGAACCTTGGGCTGTTGATGAAGATATTGAAACTCTTGCCGATGCACTAAAAGGTGCGGATGTTGTAGTTGGTAACTCTGTTGCAAATTGTATTACCCAAGAGATGGTAAAAACTCTAAATCCAAACGCACTGCTTCTAACTCTTGCAAATCCAGACCCAGAAATTAAACCAGAACTTGCTCTTGAAGTTAGACCTGATTTATACATAGGAACTGGTAGAAGCGATTACCCTAACCAAGTAAACAATGTTTTAGGGTTTCCATTTATTTTCAGAGGTGCACTTGATACCCACGCAAAAGCTGTAAATATGGAAATGAAAATTGCAGCAGCAAAAGCACTTGCAGACCTCGCAGAAAAACCAGTACCTCAATATGTAAAAGATGCTTATGGTGGAGTTGATTTAAAATTTGGAAAAGATTATATCTTACCAAAACCATTTGATAGAAGAGTGTTTGTTGATGAATCAGTAGCAGTTGCAAGAGCAGCAATTGAGAGTGGAGTTGCAAGAATTAAAGTTGATGATGTTGATAAATGGGTTGAGGGATATAAACAACATTTAATCAAAATGCTTAAAGAAAAAGAAGGAATTGACTACGACGCTGAGTAGTCTTCTTTTTTTCTTTTTTTATTAGTTTAATCTATCATTTCGCTCCTTAACATAATATATATTCTTAGTTTATTGAAAAATATCTTCTTCTCTGCTATAATCTTTTAAAAAAGGATAAAAATGTTAAAAATTGGAGTAGTTACTATAAGCGATAGAGCAAGTGCTGGAATTTATGAAGATAAAAGTGGAAAAGAGATTGAGAAGTTTTTAAAAGAGAATATTGAAAATGAATTTGAAATAATTTATCGTTTAATACCGGATGAATTTGATAAAATTGTTAAAACATTAAAAGAGTTAGTGCAAAAAAAATGTTCTTTAATCCTAACAACAGGTGGCACAGGACCAGCTAAAAGAGATGTAACCCCAGAAGCTACAAGAGAGGTAATTCAAAAAGAACTCCCAGGATTTGGAGAACTTATGAGAATACACAGCTTAAAATATGTCCCAACCTCAATCCTTGCAAGAGGAATTGGAGGAGTTGTTGATAATACTTTTATTTTAAATCTTCCAGGAAATCCAAAAGCAATAAGAGAAAATCTTGAAGCAGTTTGGGCAGCAATTCCTTATACGATTGATTTAATTGGAGGAGACTATATTGAGAGTAAAACAGCGTTTAGACCAAGGAAAAAGTAATGAAAAATCCCATTTTCTTAGCAATTAGTGCGATTTTGATGGTATTAATTGTGCAATTTACTTCTGATATTAGTTCAAAATATGTAAAAAATGAATTAGACTTTACAACAAAAACTTTAATAAAAATTAAAAATTTTAAAAATTATATCTCATCAACAATTAACAACAAACACCTCTCTCCCCAAGACAAATTTAGAGCCGGAAAATATATGATACCAATAAAAAATGCAAGCGAAGACGCAATTGATACAATAAATCTTTATATAACTATTCTAAAAAAACTCTCATCAGCACTTAAAATAAACCAAGATAAAATAGTAGGAGTTATTGTAATCTTATTTGCACTTTTGACAATATTTGTTCAAACTTCTTTTACAAAGAGACTTTTGTTTTTATTTTTAGTAGCAATTTCTATTATTCCCCTTTCATTTTTCGTTGATTATTTTATAAATCAATTCTATTTTAATCATCAAATAAAAGAGTATCTAAAAGAGATTGAAAATTTCGTAATAAAGGGAGATAGTAAAACAATAATTGAAATGTTTACAACATCTACAACCCAAGCAGTAGGAGCTTTGCTTGGATTATCCAAAACTTTTCTTATAAAAGCGGCTATAAACTTCTTGGTAGTGCCTTTGATTTTAATTTTTATCTTAAAAAAAATCTTTTAAATATCAATCTTTTTTACTCTTCTCTCGTGTCTTCCCCCTTCAAACTCGGTATTTAACCAAGCTTCAAGGATTGATTCAATCTCTCCAAGTCCAACAACCCTTGCCCCAAAGCATAAAATATTAGCATCGTTATGAAGTCTTGCCATCTTTGCAGTATAAGCATCGTGACAAAGAGCAGCACGGATACCTTTATGTTTGTTTGCAGCAAGGCTCATACCAATTCCAGTTCCACAAACCAAAATCCCTTTTGAGCCTCTATTTTCACTAACAGCCTTTGCAACCTTATGGGCAAAATCAGGATAGTCTACTGACTCAGTTGAATATGTCCCAAGGTCTTCTACTTCAATACCTCTTTTTTTTAAATACTCAATCACAAAAGGCTTAACCTCAAATCCGGCGTGGTCAGTGCCAATAAAATATTTCATTTTATCCCTTTTTTTATTAAAATTATAACAAAAAAGGAAGAAAATGAGACTTGGAGTAAATATTGATCACATAGCAACATTAAGAAACGCTCGCCAAATCAACGAACCAGATCCTCTCTTTGCCTTAGAAATCTTAAAAGAAACACAAGCAGAACAAGTAACAATCCATCTAAGAGAAGATAGACGCCACATAACAGATTTTGATGCAAAAAGAATAATAGAAAATAGCTTTTTGCCAGTAAATATAGAGTGTAGCATAAATCCAGAAATTATAGAGATAATTTGTGAGCTAAAACCCCATCGTGCCACTCTTGTGCCAGAGAGAAGAGAAGAAGTTACAACAGAAGGTGGACTTGATGTAATTAAATTTGAAGACAAAATAAAAAAAGCAATTGAAAAACTAAATAAAAACAATATAGAAGTTTCTCTTTTTATTGACCCAGATTTTGAGCAAATAAAAAAATCAGCCGCCCTTAAAGCTCAGATGATAGAACTTCACACAGGAAAATATGCAAACCTCCACTTAGCCTTAAATACAAACATAAACAAAACCCCCTTTAAAGTATTTGAAAATTACGATAAAAGCACTTTAAAAAAAATGCTTGAAGATGAGCTTATTTTGATAAAAGATGGAGCAAAGCTTGCAAATGAGCTTAATTTAGAAGTGGCAGCAGGACATGGGCTAAATTATCAGAATGTAAAAGAGATTGCTTCAATTAAAGAGATAAGCGAGTTAAATATAGGACATAGCATTATTGCAAATTCTATCTTCATTGGATTAAAAGAAGCAGTAGAAAGGATGATAAGATTAATAAATTAGCCCTTATTTTGCTTTTATTCTCTTTTTTGTTTGGAGATTGCAAAGTCCAAAATATGATTTTTCCTCAATTTATAAAAGATGAGATAATCCAAGGTCAAGCCGAAGAGTTTGGATGCGATACGATTTTGCTTTACGGGCATATAAAAAATAAAAAACTAAAAGAAAAATTAAAAAAAGATAAAGAATACTTAAAAGTTATGCTAAAAACTTTTAAAGAGGGAAATTTATTTTTAAGACTTGAAAAAACTAATCTTTTTAAATTAAATATCTCTCCTCCCAAAAAAGAGTTTTTTCAAAGACTTCTTTTTATTTGGAAACACGATAATAGCAATTATAAAAAATACTTAACAAAAGATTTAAGATACTTTAATGCTTTTGTGATTGCTGCTTACATCTCCTCTACAAATTCCCAAGCCCTAAAAAATCTAAACACTTTAAAAAAATTTACCCCATTTGAACTAGAAGCTCTTGCTAAGACAATTGCCCTTTACCCTAACAAACCTCCTAAATTTTTGTTTGAGAAGTTTAAGAGAGTTATACTATTTAATGGTCCAAGGCTAAAAAAGAAGTATTTAAAAGAACTTTTAGAGAGTAAAATCTATGGAATTTTTTATATTAAAACTCAAAATAAAGACTTTTCAAATGAACTTAGCTTTACTTATATGAAACTAAGAGAAAATAAATTTTACCCCTCCCAAGCCCAAAGATTTATCTTAGCTTTTGGATATTTTTTAAGATTTTATAACATAGAGTTTAAAGAATTTAAAGAGTTTATATCCGCAATGATTATTACTCACTTTGCAAATAGATTCATAAAACAAAATAATTATAAAGATTTAAGCAAATTTATCCTCTTCAAATATGTCCCAATACCAAAATGGGTAAATTTTTATAAGAGTGAAACAAAAATCTTTTACAATTTCACAAAATTTAGCAGATATGAAGGAAGCGAATATGCTCTTGCAAACACAATTGAAAATAGATATTCAATAGAGCAAAAAAGATGGTTAATCTATAAAAAACTTTTAATAACTCTCTCTAACAATTTAATTATAAATTCAGCAATCATCCAATATCTAAAAAGAGTCCAATACATAAAAATTCTCTCTTCTACAAATTATAACGAACCAATTCCAATAAACAACCACAAAACCATCCCTCGCTATCTTTATATCCTTTACTCAAAATATCCAAACTCAAACGAATCAATATTACAAAAAATACTAACCGCAAAAGAGAGTGAGATTGAAAAGATAAAAGAAGTTATTCAAAAAAAAGCAAAAGAAGACAAAGACACCTTATCAAGACAACCACTAAATATCTCTCCTCTTCAAAAATTACTAAAAATAACATCAGTAACCGAAAAATCATACACATTAGTTACTTTTATAAAAAATGGAGCAATATCCTTAAAAACTTTCATTACTCAAACAAACATCCCTTATAACGCAGCAATTTATATAACATATAACTTAATAGATTATAAATTCCATATCAGTAAAAAAATTAAACAATTCAGCCAAAAACTTATTAAAGAGAATATTCCCTTTCTTTATAACTACTTAAACCCTATCAAAAAAATAAAACCTCCAAATGTTTATAAAATGGTATCTTCAAAAAAGTTGCAAATCTTAAAAGAAAAATATAAAGCAAGTCAAGGAATTACCTCAATTTTATTCATAAAAGAGCTAAATCTTGCAAAGAAGCATTGACAATAATTCTAAATATTGATATCATAAAAATCCGCCTTTTTTAAATCAAACCATCACCAAATCTAAGGAGCCATAATGGAGAGATTGTTAATTATTGCAAAAAACAAAGACAAAGTTTTAAGCGCATTAAAAAACATAAATGCAAATGTAAATTACCCTTATCAATTTAAAGATGGCATCTTAATAGATGTAAAAAATGATAAGGAATTTGGAATTGGAATTTTATCAAATTTTGAAATAAAAAGCAATATAAATGATGCAAATTTAATTATTTTTTTTGTAGATTGTAATTTGAATAAAGCAAATTTGCATGAAATTATTAAAATTTTAAAAGAGAGCAACGCTAAAAAATATATTGTAATTCCTGAGGAAAAATATGACAAAATAAAAGACTCTTTTGAAGGACTTAATGCAAGAACTGAAACAGATAAATGCGAAGGAGATGACTATTCAATAAAAACATATGAAACAGATATCGTAAATGCAATTGAAAACAGTAAAAACACTGAAAATAAATCTTCTTTAAGATATATTATTGTTATCATTGGAAGCGTATTAGTAACTATTTACTTTATCTCTTCAAAAAATAAAACATCAAAGCCAAAAAAATTAATGGAAACAAATTTAACAAGCGAAAAAAATAAAAATAAAGAAGTTAAAAAAGAAAAAGAACAAAACGCATCTAAAAACTACTCTTATCAAGAAGAGCTTAAATCAATTAAAAACGAAATTAATAAAGCAATTGCAAATAAAGATATAGTATTATTAAAAGATTTGTATAAATTAACGCTTAAAAATCAGTCTCTAAAAGAGTTCTATTGCAAAAAAGTCAAATCCTTAGAAGGCATTCCAAATGAAATTAAAAAAAATTGTGGTTTTTTACCAAAAAAAGAAGAAAAAGAAAAGGAAACAATCACTCTTTTAAGCAAAATAGAGCAAGCTTATCAAAGTATGTCTTTTTTAGAATTTGTAGACTTTGTAAAAAAAGTGCTTTTAAAAAAATGTAACGAGCTTAGCAAAGATGATAAAGAAAAAATTAAAAAAATGTTAATAAAAAAGCAAAAAGAGTATGCAAAAAATTTAGTTTTTGACGTGCCAACAACAAAAGAAGCCTTAGAAAATGATATAAAACTTTATACAAACGCTTTTTTTGGAAAATTAAAAGTTGATAGATGTTTTCAATGGGACAAAACAGCCTTAAAAGCTCCTCCATTTAATAAAAGAACTTTTAAATACGTAAAGCTTTTTAACTCTTATTTAGGTTTAAATTTTAAAAAAGTAGGAATTGGTATAGAAAATGAAACTTTTAAAAATTTATCAAATGATACAAAATTAACTTTTCTTATAAAAGACAATAAAAAATACGAATTAGAGCTCTCTTATACAAAAAAAGATAATAAAATTGTAATTAGCAAACCAAAAAATGCCACAGGCATAATAGAAGATGGAATAGATAAAAAAAGAATTTTAGCTATTAAATCATATTTTCATCTCAAAAACAAAATTCAAGTTTCTTTGCTATTGCAAAAAAGCGAGAGTGACAAACCTTTCAAAAGTTACATTAAAGATTTAGATTTAAAAAAAGAGTATAAAAAAGCAATCATTGACTTCTTTAAAGACCCAAATAATGTAAAAAGTTTTGAGAATAAAAGCGCAAACTTTTACATTCCTCTTACAAACGAATATTACCTAACTCTCTCCCCTTTTTAAAACTTCATTCCTTCTTTTGCTGCTTCATATTTTTTATAAAAATATTTAATATAAGCTTTTATATGCTCCATTGGTTCTCTTCTTCTTGTAGCTCTATTAATCTCTTGCAATGGAAGTCCCAAAATATCAACTCTCATATTCAAAGCTGCCCCTTTTACCGAATGGCTAAGCTTATCAATAGCTTCATAATCTCCTTTTTCGGCATACTCCAAAAGTTTATCTTTTGCATTATCAATTTGAGATAATAATTCTGGCAATAACTCGTGCTTAAATTCATTAACATCCATTCCAAACTCAGCCGCCCCTTTTTTTATCCCCTCTTCTATCTCTTTTCTAATTTCATCAACAGGTTTTGCAATAAGCTTTAAATCGTTTGGAAGAGTAATTGTCTTTTTAGGTTTTGGTTTTGGCTTTGATTTTTTTAAGATAAAAATAGCAACTATCACTAATAAGATTACAGCTCCCAAAATTACCCACATCATAAGCAACCTTTTTTAGCATTATTATATCAAATATAAAATTTTTTTACCTCCAAATCCTCTTTAAAATCCACAAAATATAATACTTCTTTTTGATTAGCGATTAAAACTTTAAGCCCAAGCATTGAAGCAATTGAACCAATTAAATTTACCATCATAGGAATTTGTCCTTTTACATTATGCTCTTTTGTAGCAAAAATTTCAAAAGAAGTATTTTTAAATACCCCAACCTGCCCTCTAAACTCTTCAACACTTGCATAAATCCAAGGAATTGAGTGAATTTTAGCAAATTTATCAATTTCACGTCTTACTTCAAAATTATCACTCGCATCAAATATCAAATCCACATCCAACTTCAAGCTACTATCAAATTTTTTATTAATACCTATGATTTCTGTATCTTTGCATCTTTGATCTAACTTTTTACTTAACATAATACTTTTACTTTCCCCACAATCATTCTCATAAAACCAAAACTGCCTGTGGATATTATGAATTTCAATCTCATCAAAATCAATAATATAAATTCTTCTAAGCCCTATACAACTAACACTCGTTGCAATAATATTCCCAAGCCCCCCAGCTCCAACTATTAAGACGCTTTTTTTTGATAAAAGCTCTTGACTTTCTTTACCTATAACTTCAATTTGCCTTCTATACATCACTTCTCTTTTATTAAATTAGCACTGATTATCGCTTCTCTAATCTCTTCGCTTATATCACTAAATCCTTTTGGGGAACCTGGAAGCATAATAGTATTACTCTCACTGCTTGC
>JAMOSZ010000082.1 GCA_027062625.1 Nautiliaceae bacterium | reverse complement strand
TATGATATAATATTTTACTTGCTTATCTTTTATGTGTTTTCAATTGCTATTAACTTTATAATAAATTCAATCCAAGATTATTTACCATTTCATTTATTGGGTATATTACTGGGTATGATTTGAATAGCGTTTTCCAGAATAGTGATTTTGTGGGACTTTTGAAAGATAAACTGGTGCGGGAGAGAGGACTCGAACCTCCACGCCTTGCGGCACCAGATCCTAAGTCTGGCGCGTCTGCCAGTTCCGCCACTCCCGCAATTTTGAAAAGATTTTAATAAGTGGTACGCCCTGCAGGACTCGAACCTGCAACCTACGGCTTAGAAGGCCGTTGCTCTATCCGGTTGAGCTAAGGGCGCATAGAAGCGTTGTGGTGCGTCCGGTAGGACTCGAACCTACAACCTACGGATCCGAAGTCCGTTGCTCTATCCAATTGAGCTACGGACGCCAATTAGATAGAGCAATGGGGTGGACGACCGGACTTGAACCGGCGACCCCCAGGGCCACAACCTGGTGCTCTAACCAGCTGAGCTACGCCCACCACAAGTGGGAAGCTCACCTAGCCTCTCACTTATAGTGGGTTAAATGGTCGGAGTGGAGGGACTCGAACCCCCGACCCCCTGGTCCCAAACCAGGTGCGCTAACCAAACTGCGCTACACTCCGTTTTGTGGTTGAAATTATAAATAATTTTTCACCTAATGTCAAGAGAAAAAGGGAGTGTGTTTGAAAAAAGGAAAGAGTAATAAAAAGAAGAGGTAAGAGAGTAGCGAAGTTAAGGAGTAGAAGTTTCATAAGAATAAATTTTTTAGCTAAATTGTAAGATTTAGTATATTCTCTATCTCGAAAAGAGTTTTTGATTTTAGCGAAAGTAGTTTCAATTAAGTTTCTTTTAGGATAGAGAGACTTGAAAGTTTCATAAAATGTTTTTAATTGAAGTTTATAAGTATTTTTAACTTTTTGATGGAAAGTATCTTTTGTAGGAATAATAGGGATAAGTTTTTTATCTAAAAGATATTTAGCAAGTTTTGTTGTAGAATATAAAGCATCAGCAATAACTATTTTAGAAGAAAAAGAGAAAACAGCATTTTGTTTTCATTAGAGTAAGCTTTATCTAGATAGAAAGCATCTACAAAAGAGTAATTATTATTAGTAATAGCTACAATACTTTCTAATCTAATATGGGATTTTACTTTTC
>JAMOSZ010000081.1 GCA_027062625.1 Nautiliaceae bacterium | reverse complement strand
CTCCATCACATCAACAGGCTCAAACCCGGCAACTACCACAGGAGTATTATATTCACGAGTTAGAAATTCATAAGCTTTTGCCCCTATTATCACGCTTACATGACTTGGTCCAATAAAGGCATTAATTTTAGCATCTCCGCTATCCATAATAGCTCTCATTGGAGGAGGTACGAGCACGTGATTTATATGATAATAGATATTTTTAACTCCCTCCTTAAAAGCTCTGTCCATTAAAGCTGCTGTCATCGGAGTAGTTGTTTCAAAACCTATCGCAAAAAACACAACTTTTTTATCGGGGTTGTCTTTTGCTATTTGTAACACGTCAAAAGTAGAATGAAGAGGCCTTACATCCGCTCCTTCGGCCCTGACTTTCGCAAGGCTAGATTTGCTTCCGGGCACTCTTATCATATCTCCAAGGGTTGCTAAGATTACATCAGGTTGTTTGGCAAGCTCAATTGCGTGGTCAATCCTCTCTTTTGGCATTATACAAACAGGACATCCGGGTCCGTGTATAAAAGTGATATTTTCTGGCATAAGTTGCTTTAATCCATACTTCATAATAGTATGCGTATGTCCTCCACATATCTCCATAACTCTCATAGGCTCTTTTAGCTTCTTTGCCTCTTTATCAATTAATTTTTTTAAAGCTTTCATAGCCTTAGGGTCTCTGAATTTTGAGTATAAATCTTTTAGAGTTAAACTCATTCATCTTCCTTTGGAGGCTTATAAAGCAAAGGACCATCTTCATTAACAAGCCGCTCAGGGTCAATTGAATACTCTTCTTCCATTGCAGCCTCTGCAAGCTGCTTATATACTTCTATACTCTCTAATGCCTCTTTTTCATCAATCTTACCCATTGCATATCCAACATGAATTAACACATAATCTCCCACTTCAACAGGCTCTGAGAGTAAATCAAGACTAACTACTCTCTTTACTCCAAGAGTATCAACTTCTGCCATATTATCTTCTGTAATTTTTAAAACTTTACTTGGAATTGCAAGACACATTTTACCCCTCCAATCTTTTTAGATGTTCTTCTCTTTTTTCTTTAATCCATTCAATTATTTCATCAAGCCCTTCACCCGTTTTATTATTTAGTAATACTACCGGAACTCCTGGTTTTAATTTCTGAGCGGCTTCTTTTGCCCTCTTAACATCAAAATCAAAAAAGTCTAACATATCGGCTTTTGTAATTACCACAATATCAGCCTTTCTAAACATTACAGGGTATTTTTCAATTTTATCATCACCTTCCGGTACGCTTACGAATACCATATTGTAATGAGCCCCAACATCATAACTTGCAGGACACACAAGATTTCCTACATTTTCAATAAAAGCAACTTCAACATCTTCAAAAGGAAAATGAGGCATTGCGTGTTTTACCATCCCAGCATCAAGATGACAAGCTCTTCCTGTTTGTAATTGAAAAGACCAGATACCTTTGTTTCTAATTCTCTCTGCATCACGCGATGTTTCTAAATCCCCTTCAATTACCGCAAATTTATAAGGAAGTTTATCTGCTAAGTTTTCAAGAGTTGTAGTTTTTCCGCTTCCTGGACTACTCATCATATTAAAGCAAGTAATTTTGTGCTTATCAAACTCTTTTCTTATTTCATCCGCCATTTTATTATTTTTACTTAAAATCTTCTCAATCACGGTTACTTTATGACTTAATTGAGGATTGTTTTTAATATCTTCATTCATTTTTCGCTCCTTTTTTAAGATTATATCAAATGATATTTTGAATTGATAAATTTTCTTTTTCTGTTTGATTTATAGACTAAATTTGCCTTTAATAAAGTCTCCTCATCTCCCATAAGCTCATCAATATCCCCATCCCAGAGTATTTTGTGTTCTTCACCCATTACAACACCCCTCTTACAACTCTCATAAGCCACTTGCAAATCGTGGGTTGCAAGGATAAATGGTATCTCAATATCATTCATAAAATCAATAAACCACCCAGTAGTCCTTGGGTCCATAGCAGCTGTTGGCTCATCCAAAAACAAAACCTTTGGCTCATAAACCAAAATACTTGCAAGCATCACTTTTTGTTTTTCCCCTCCGCTGAGATTTAGGGGAGACTTCTTTAAAAGATGCTCTATTTTAAATCTTTTTGCAATCTCAATTACCCTCTCTTTTATATCACTAAATCCAAACTCTCTTAAAGAAAAGGCAATCTCATCAAAAACACTAGGATTAAAAATCATACTCTCAGGATTTTGAAACAAAATCCCAACACTTCTTCTAAACTCTTTATTTACGCTTCTTTTAGTAATTTTTTTACCATCAAACCAATACTCACCCTTCCCAAAATAAAGCCCCCCAAGAATTCTAAGAAGAGTTGACTTTCCGCTTCCGTTACTTCCAAGAAGTGCTACTTTTTCTTTTTTCATAAAGAAATTAATCCTATCAAGTGCCAAAACATCATCATAAAAGTAGCTCAAATCCTTAACTTTAATCATCAAAAAATCCTCTTGCCCTCATTGCAAGGCTTCTCTCTTTGCTGTCTTTAAAAGCCTTTTTTAGAAAAAATTTAAAAGTATTTGCAATAAATTCCTTTTCTTTATCCCTTAAATTCACAACCCTTGCCCTAAATGCATCCCTAAAATCGGTAAAAGTCTTTTTATAAGAGTAGATTTGAGAGAGGGTTATGCTTAAAAGATAGCTTAAATCTTTGCTAAATGAAAAAAACTTTACAATATCAACATTACTAAAAAACCAAAAAACAAAATAGGTCATCAAGATAACTTTTAAATTGATATAGACAATATACTCAAAAGGAGAAATCCCCTTTACAAAAGATAAAACCAAATATCCGATACTAACTCCAAGGTTAAACAAAAAAACGGATAAAATAACTTTTTTCAATCTCTTAAAAACTGCTTTAAAATCAATCAAAAAAAGCAAAAAAAGAGAAGCTAAAATATACTCAACCCTTTTTAACGAAAGAAGTGTCAAAAAAACTAAAACAAAACAAACCCTCACGCTCTTTTCCTAACAAAAAAATAGATAAGATAATAAAATCCTCCTATTAACAAAACCCCAACCAAAGCACTCACATAATACCCAACTACCTCATTTGCCCCAGGAAGTGAATAATCTGGCAAAAGTGCCTTTAAATGTAAAACACTCTCAACTTTTTCTATTCCAGCTGGAATAAATCCAAGTTTTTCTTTAAAATATTCGCTATCCCACTCTCCCCAAGCAGGATTTTCACTTAAAAGCCCAAGAGGCACCAATAAAATCAAAATCCCAACAAAAATAAATAACACCCTCTTCATACCAACACCCCTTTACTCTCAGCAATTTTATAAACAATCTGAGTCAAAATCCCCTCGGCAATCCCAATAATTAAATGCACCCCTATCATTGCAATAAGAGTAGTTTTTAAATCAAATGGAAAATATAAAGGCTTTCCATTATCACTCCAAAAAAGAGGCTGAATACCAAGCACAAATCCAATCACAATAGCAGAAGCCAAAATCCCTAAATACCCGGCAATAAATGGAGCATACTTTGTCTTATCCTTTAAAAGACTAAAAACATAATACCCTACAAACCCTCCAACAAACCCCATCGCCAAAGAGTTTATCGCAAAAGCACTAATACCTCCATCTCCAAATACCACCGCTTGAATCAACAACACTAAACTCACACTAACAAAAGCAACCCAGGGACCAAAAAGTATTGCAATTGCCACAGCCCCAACCGCATGAGCGGTTGTGCCGCCAGGCACTGGAATATTAAACATCATAATAACAAAACTAAGAGCCGATAAAGCCGCAATAATCGGTAAGGTTTCCTCATTTAGTTTTTCTTTTAACTTTTTAAACCCATACATCCAGAGAGGAATTGCCACTAAATAACTAACAACAGCGGTTGTGGGTGAGATATATCCATCAGGAATATGCATTCACTCTCCTTTTTTGAGGAATTATAGCTTATTTTCTTAAAAGTTTCTTAAAATTTTATTTTTCTTGTATAATTTTAGGACTAAAAATATAAAAAAAGGGACTTTGTAAAAAGTAAAAAAGCCTTAAACAATACAAAGATTTGATAAAAAATAAAAAAGGAGAAATAAAAAAAGAAGTTTTCTAAAAGGATTAAGTGAATGATAATTTATTTATATTAAAAGAAAATTAACTTTTTCATTGTTCTCCTTTTTAAAACAAGTTTTTAATACTTTCGACACATACCCAAAATTTTGTGTCTGTAATATCATAGCAAAAAATTTTGGGTATGTCTCACTTATCGTCTTTATAGATAATTCTTTATTAAATTCCTTTTTTATCCACTCTTGCATTGATTTTAAACTATCAAACCCCTCTTTTGCTTT